>JAHOYS010000287.1 GCA_019038815.1 Desulfobacterales bacterium
ATTGTAAGTCAACTTAAATATTAATATTATAATTTCAGTTGTTATTTCAGTATATTATATATTTATTTTAACTGTGACTTTTTGCCTGTTACTATATGTTGGATCAACGCAAAGTCGAATCTCTCTTGCCATTTTTATTGTTTTGGCATAATAATCCTATCACTATAATATGAAAGGAACCTATGCCGCACCCAGATACGGAAAAAGAGAATGGAAAATCAGATCTGACCTGGAAAGCCTACATGGCCATCCGGCAAATGCTGTTTTATAATGAAATCCACTCCGGTCAAAAAATAAAATACAAAGACCTTGCCACCCGCATCGGTGTCAGTATGACCCCTGTGATTCAGGCGCTGAAATGGCTTGAGTTTACAAATATTGTTCGACATGAAACCAACAAGGGGTATTATGTCAATGAAGTCAGTGTCAAGGAAGTCACGGAAGTCTATGATGCACGCCTGCTCATAGAAGTGTCTCTGGTTCCGCAAATTTTAAACAATATAGATGATCAGGGAACCAAACAGCTTAAGATAGCCATTGAAAATTACAGGGCAGCGGTTGAAGAGGATAATTATTATAAACGCATCATGACAGACATGAAATTCCACATGACCCTGGCCTCCCTTTCGGAATGCAGCATTCAGATCAAGATGCTCCAGGGGTTATTTGATGTATTATTGCTTCGTTACAGTCGGAATCTGTTTTTTCTCAGTGTGACTGACACCTCTTTGCCCGAACATATGAAAATTTTTCAGAGCGTTGAAAAACGGGATGAAACCGCACTGGAAGCCTCTTTAAAATTTCATATCGACACAGTCCGCAGCCATATTATCAAAGGTATGACCCGGTTGATTGTGGATAAGAAAGAATTTTTCTGATGCAAGTTAAGAGCTGATAATTTCTTCTTTGAGCATACAGCAGGCAATCTGATACTCGGGATCACCTTCTTTGTTGTAGGAAAGGTTCTGGGGTTGAATCATTTTATTCATAACGCAGCCTTCGGGGATGGTAAGGTTGAACAAGTCTTTTTCATTAATTTTTGGTGTAGCCGTCAATCGATTGTTTTTTATCTCATAGGAATGCAGGGGAAAGTCTTCGCAGATAGGGCATTGGTACACCCTGCCATTGGGAAAGATAAAATAATTATCAGCCACATTTCCTGCGCATTGAAATATTTCATCATGCTTTAGAAACACCTTTGGGTATGTTACAATAATGCCATGGTCGGCTATTATTTTCGCTACTTTGGGAATGGTGGAAAGCCAGGTTTCTTTTGATACCTGGAGTTTGCCATCAGGGTCTGATGATTCACCTCTCATGCCGATCACCTGAATAAAAAACCGTTTAATACCAAGAGTCTTAACCATATCCGGCATCAACTCGAGTTCATGGATATTCATATCTGAAACCGTATAGATCATTGAACAGGAAAAGCCTTTTTCCAGGGCCTTTTGGATACCTTCCATCACCTTATCATAGCTTCCCTTGCCCCTGATGGCATCGTTTGTTTTTTTTGTGGCGCCATCCAGGGAAAATGAAAAAAAGTCAATATCATCACAGGAAATTTTGTCCAGAATGTTATGAAATAAATATCCGTTGGTATCAATGGTGATAGATTTGAACCCAAGGCGTTTCGCCTCTTTGACGGCCAGGTAAAGATCCGGATGAAGGGTGGGTTCTCCTCCTAAAAAAATAACATTGGTCTGTTTGGTTTTTTTTAAAAAAAGAGTGAGCCAGTCCTTTATGGTTTCAATATCAAGAGTATCGGTCCCGTGCTGACTTTTATTAATATAGCAATGGGTACAGGAAAGATTACACTTTGTTAAGATATGAAAAAAGAGATTGGAAGAATCTTTTGAAAATGCAACGGTTCTTTTTGTCATACTATCCCATGCACTGCTTGGTAAAATTCGGGTCAAAGGCAACAGGGTAATTTCCGTCAAAGCAGGCTTTGCAAAAATTATGTTCAGGATTTTTTACCCCGGATGCTTCAAGCATACCCTCAATGGAAAGATAATGCAGAGAATCCAACCCTAAGTGTTCCCGCAGTTCATCTATGGGTTTTTGTGCGGCAATCAGTTCTCCTTTGGATGAAAAATCGATGCCGTAATAGCAGGGGAATTTATGGGGCGGGCAGGATACACGCATATGTATTTTTTTAACCCCAAACTCACGCAACGCCTTGACTCGGGTTTTTGCGGTAGTTCCACGAATGATGGAATCTTCAATAATGATAATTTCTTTGCCTTTTATCAGCTCTCTGACGGGATTGAGTTTTACCCGGACCGCAAAATCGCGCATGGACTGGGTGGGCTGAATAAAGCTTCTTCCAACATAATGGTTCCGGATCATGCCCATTTCAAAGGGGATACCCGATTCCTTTGCGTACCCGATGGCTGCGTAATTGCCTGAATCCGGAAATGGCATGACAAGATCAGCCTCCACAGGGGCTTCTTTGGCCAGTTGCTGACCATGGGCTTTCCTCATTTGATAGACATTTTTTCCGCCAATGGTGGAGTCGGGTCTGGCAAAGTAGATATATTCAAATATGCATAAGGATTTATGCCTGGCAGCCTTGGGATGCTTGATGCTTTTGATACCATCTTCATTAATAATGACGATTTCCCCGGGATCAAGTTCCCGGATAAATTCAGCCTGGATCAGATCAAAGGCGCAGGTTTCAGATGCCAGAACATAATGACCGTTGAGTTTGCCAAGGGCCAATGGCCTGAACCCGTTGGGGTCTTTCATGCCGATGATCTCACCTTTACAGGTTAAAAGAATCATGGAATAGGCTCCTTCAATTTTTGAAACAGCCTTTAAAACAGCACTCTCAACATCTCCTTTAATCAGGCTTTTAATAAAAAGATGGAGAAAAACCTCTGAATCCATGGTGGTCTGGAAGATGGACCCCTGTTCCTCCAGCTCTTCTTTCAAGATATGGGCATTAACAAGGTTCCCGTTATGGGCTACGGCATAGGAGCGGTGCCTGTGGTTGACAACAAAGGGCTGAGCATTGGTTAAAACAGAATCCCCGGTGGTGGAATATCTGACATGACCGATGGCAGAACCGCCTTCAATCCTTTCCAAGTCCTCAATATTAAAGATATTGTGGACAAGCCCCATGCCTTTATGGGAGAAAATTTTATCCTTTATACCCCGGTTTACTGAGATACCGGCACTCTCCTGCCCTCTGTGCTGAAGGGCATAAAGACCGAAATAGGTTATTTTTGCAGCCTCGGGATGTTTATACAGTCCAAATACGCCACATTCATCTTTGGGCTTTTCGCTCTCAATCATTGGATTGTACATGAATGTTTTCCTGGTGATAAAATTGAACGGGGTTAACACTGAGGTCTTCTTTTTTCAGGGCCTGGATCGCTTTGCAGATGGCCTTTGTGCCATCTGTTGTGGTGGCATAGGGTACCCTGTATTTGATTGCGGCACGCCTTATTTCATAGCCGTCCCGTTTGGTCTGGGTGGAAGCCCCGGTGTTTAAAATCAGCTGGATTTCGTTGTTTGTCACGAAATCCACAACATGGGGCCGGCCGGCTGATACCTTTTTAACAAGTTTGGTGGGAACATCATGTTCATTAAGAAAGGAGGCAGTTCCTTTTGTGGCCATGATGGTGAATCCCATTTCATGAAAGTTTTTGGCAACCGGCAGGGCAGCTTTTTTATCTTTATCCTGGACACTGATAAATACCGTGCCCTGGGTGGGCAGTTTTTGTCCGGCGGCAAACTGGGCTTTGGCAAATGCAGCACCAAGGTCCTTATCAATTCCCATGACTTCACCCGTGGATTTCATTTCAGGGCCAAGAACCGGATCAACATTGTCAAACCGGTCAAAGGGCAGAACAGCTTCTTTGACACAATAGTAAGGCGGTATCACTTCCTTTGTCAGTCCCAGTTCATCAAGGGTTTTTCCCAGCATGACCTTTGTGGCAAGCTTGGCCAGGGGAACGCCAATGGCTTTGGACACAAAGGGAATGGTTCTGGAAGCCCTTGGATTTACTTCTATAATATATACTTTTTCATTCATGATACCAAACTGGATGTTCATAAGACCCTTGACACAAAGTTCTCTGGCAATGGCCCGGGCAGCGTCTGACATTTCGTCAATGTGTTCCTGGGCAATGGAGTGGGGCGGCAGCACACAGGCCGAGTCTCCGGAATGAATTCCGGCTTCTTCAATATGCTGCATCATACCGCCGATAACAGTATTCTCACCGTCCGAGATGACATCCACATCCAGTTCAATAGCTTCTTCAAGGAACTTGTCAATGAGAACCGGCTTGTCAGGAGAAGCCTGGACAGCCAGATCAAAATATTCTTCAAGATCTTCTTCATCATACACAATTTTCATGGCACGGCCGCCCAGGACAAAAGAGGGGCGGACCATGACCGGATATCCGATATCCCTTGCTATCTTCCTTGCTTCGTCATAGGAATATGCAATGCCGTTTTCAGGTTGCAGCAATCCGAGTTTGTCCAGCATTTCCTGGAACAGATCCCTGTCTTCGGCCCGGTCAATGCTTTCAGGGCTGGTTCCGATGATGGGAACCCCGGCTTTGTATAGATCCGAGGCAAGGTTCAACGGGGTCTGACCGCCAAACTGAACAATCACCCCATAGGGTTTTTCTTTTTCAACAATATGAAGCACATCTTCCCGGGTTAAGGGTTCAAAATAGAGTTTGTCAGAGGTGTCATAGTCTGTGGACACGGTTTCAGGGTTGGAATTGACCATGATGGACTCCACGCCTTCTTCTTTCAGGGCAAAGGAGGCATGAACACAGCAGTAGTCAAATTCAATGCCCTGGCCGATTCTGTTGGGACCTCCCCCTAAGATAATGACCTTTTTCTTATCCGATACCCTTGCTTCACACTCTGTTTCATAGGTGGAGTAGTAATAAGGGGTTTCTGCCCTGAACTCTGCAGCACAGGTATCCACCAGTTTATAAACCGGAATAATGCCAAGGTCTTTTCTTTCTTTCTCAATCTGTTTGTCTGTCAGATGAGTAAGGTGTGCCAGCTGCACATCCGAAAATCCATACTTTTTTGCCTTTTCAAAGAGATTCCGGGGAAGATCCTTACCGGCAAGTGTTATCTGCTTCTCAAGATCTACAATCTGCTTCATCTGGTTGAGGAACCAGGGATCAATCCCGGTCATTTCATAGATCATGGTGATGGGCATGCCGTGTTCAATGGCGTATTTTATGTAGAACAGCCGCTGGGAATTGGGTGTGGAAAGCTTATACTCCAGTTCATTGCCGCTGACACTGCCGGGGACCGGATCTTTTCCATCTGCGCCAAATCCGGCACGGCCAATTTCAAGGGAACGAAGTCCTTTTTGAAATGCTTCCTTAAAGGTTCTGCCAATGGACATGGTTTCACCCACGGATTTCATGGCTGTGGTGAGGATATCTTCTGTTTCCGGGAATTTTTCAAAGGTCCATCTGGGGATTTTTACCACACAATAATCAATGGAGGGTTCAAAACAGGCAAGGGTTTCACCGGTGATGTCATTGGGTATTTCATCAAGTGTATACCCGACTGCCAGTTTAGCAGCAATTTTCGCAATGGGAAATCCCGTGGCTTTGGAGGCAAGAGCTGAGCTTCGAGAAACTCTTGGATTCATTTCCACCACAATAAGATCCCCGTTTTCAGGGTTGACGGCAAACTGGACATTTGATCCGCCTGTATCCACGCCTATTTCTCTTATGATGTCGATGGAGGCATCCCGGAGTTTCTGGTATTCCTTGTCTGAGAGGGTCTGGGCAGGGGCTACCGTTATGGAATCACCCGTGTGTACGCCCATGGCATCAACATTTTCAATGGAGCAGATGATGACCACATTATCCGCATGATCCCGCATGACTTCCAGTTCATATTCTTTCCAGCCAAGGACCGATTCCTCCAGCATGACCTGGGTGATGAGGCTTGCATCAAGGCCTGCCTTTGAAATGTGGATAACCTCTTCCATATTATAGGCAACCCCGCCCCCGGTTCCACCAAGCGTAAAGGCGGGCCTTATAATAATGGGAAAGCCGATCCGTTTTGAAACCTCTTCTACTTCCTGGAGATTTGTGGCAAATCCGCTCCTGGGTATTTTCAAACCGATTTTATTCATGGCATCCCTGAACAATTCACGGTCTTCGGCTTTGTTGATGGCATCTTCAGATGCTCCGATCATTTCAACATTATATTTTTCAAAGATACCGGTTTTAGCCGCTTCAATAGCGGTGTTCAAAGCAGTCTGGCCGCCCAGGGTGGGTAAAAGGGCATCGGGCCTTTCCTTTTCGATAACCTTGATAACGGTTTCAGGTGTGACAGGTTCAATATAAACCTTGTCGGCTGTCTCAGGATCGGTCATGATCGTGGCAGGGTTTGAATTGATCAAGATGACTTCATACCCTTCTTCTTTCAGGGCTTTACAGGCCTGGGTACCTGAGTAGTCAAACTCACAGGCCTGGCTGATAATAATCGGACCTGCACCAATGATCAGGATTTTTTTAATGTCTTTACGCTTTGGCATTTTCAATCACTTTTGCAAACTGGTTAAAAAGATAGGCTGAATCATGGGGCCCCGGGGATGCTTCGGGATGATACTGTACGGCAAACGCCTTTATGGTATCATTTTTAAGGCCCTCTAAAGAATCTTCATTCAGGTTGATATGGGTCATGGCAGAATCGTTTTTGCCAATGGTATTTAAGTCTACTGCAAATCCATGGTTCTGGGAGGTGATTTCAACCTTTCCCGTGGAAAGATTTTTTACAGGCTGATTCCCGCCCCTGTGCCCGAATTTGATTTTCATGGTTTTTCCGCCCATGGCAATACCTAAAAGCTGCATGCCAAGGCAGATGCCGAATATGGGGACAAATCCTAGAAGTTGTTTTATGGTATCCACGGCGTAGGTCACAGGTTCAGGGTCTCCCGGACCATTGGACAGAAAAATACCGTCAGGGTTCAGATGTTTAATCGTATCCGCATCTGTCGTTGCCGGTACCACAAGCACTTCACACCCTGCTTTTTCAAGGCACCGGATAATATTGTATTTCAGTCCGAAATCAAGGGCCACAACAGAATGTTTCTTGCCCTTGAAATGCCAGATTAAAGGGTCTTGCAATTTGTCGGTATCAACATAATCCGGCTGATTGTGTTTCCAGAAATAAGGTTTTTTTGTAGTGACTTTGCCCACAAGATCACTTCCCTGCATGAAAGGGATCTGTCTGGCCTTTTCAACCAGAGAATCAGGATCAAGATCCGATGTGGATATGACTGCCCGCATTGCACCGGATTTTCGGATATGACGGACCAGGGCCCTTGTATCCAGGTCTTCAATCCCCAGCACATGGCCTTTGATCAGATAATCTGAAAGGGTTCCTCTGGATCGAAAATTACTCGGAAAATCCTGATATTCTTTTACAATAAATGCCGCCACCTGAATCCTGTCGGATTCAATATCTTCTGGGCAGACACCATAATTTCCGATCAAAGGATAGGTCATGGTAACCATTTGACCATAATAAGAAGGGTCGGTCAGGATTTCCTGGTAACCTGTCATGCTGGTATTGAATACGATTTCTCCACTTGCTTCACCAGTTCCTGTAAAACTTCTGCAAGGGAAAATCCTGCCGTCTTCAAGGGCTAATAATGCTTTCATAAAAATTTACACCTGTTCACCATTATATTAATATTAACAATCCGGTCAAACGCCGGATAATTGTATAATGCCTTACCAAATTGAACCTGTTTAGATAACACAATTGATGTAATTTTGGCAAGTTACTTCTTGTCTGAATAGTATTCTCTCTCATTTAGATTTTTCCTTTTCGCGAAATATGGAA
>JAHOYS010000096.1 GCA_019038815.1 Desulfobacterales bacterium
TTATAAATAGCATTTCATCATCATTTATGTTATATCAAATTTCCATGGAGAAATATTAATATTTATCTAAATTAATCGGATTTATATGCCATGAAAACAATGAAAGCACTTGTAAAAGCGAAACCTGAACAAGGATTATGGCTTCAGGATGTTCCAATTCCAGAAATCAGTCATAATGAGGTTCTGATAAAAATTAAAAAAACCGCTATCTGCGGGACAGATGTCCATATCTATAACTGGGACAAATGGTCACAACAAACTATTCCTGTTCCCATGCACATTGGTCATGAATTTGTGGGAACGATTGAAAAAGTCGGTTCCCACGTGCTTGACTTCAAGCCGGGAGACCTGGTTTCAGGCGAAGGCCATCTTGTTTGCGGTCATTGCAGGAACTGCCTGGCCGGAAGACGACACTTATGCAACGCCACAAAAGGGGTGGGTGTAAACAGACCCGGTGCCTATGCCGAATATCTTTCCATACCCGTAACCAATGTCTGGTATTGTAATAAAAATATCCCCCTGGATGTGCTTGCCTGCTTTGATCCTTTGGGAAATGCAACTCACACGGCTCTCTCCTTTGATGTCCTGGGAGAAGATGTTCTGATTACAGGTGCCGGCCCCATCGGATGTATGGCCGCCGCCATTGCCAAACATGCAGGTGCCCGGTACATAGTGGTGACAGATATAAATCCTTACAGACTTGATCTTGCCGGAAAAGCGGGAGCCACCTTAACCATTGATGTGACTAAACAGGATATTGAGCAGGCCAAAAAAGACCTTGGCATGAAAGAAGGGTTTGATGTGGCCATGGAGATGTCAGGCAACCCTTCCGCCTTAAAGTCAATCCTTGATAATATGTGTCATGGCGGGAAAATCGCTCTTCTGGGTATTATGCCCGATAATACGGATATTGACTGGAACAAAGTTGTGTTTAACATGCTGACCATTAAAGGCATTTATGGCAGAGAAATGTATGAAACATGGTATAAAATGACCAGTATGATTCAAACCGGGCTTGATATTTCTTCTTTGATTACCCATAATTATCATTATACCCAATTTGAAAAAGGATTTGAGGTAATGCGGTCGGGTCAATCAGGAAAAGTCATACTTGACTGGGGTTAACTTTTTTACGGAGCAAAACAAAATGTCCACCAACAGACTTGACATATCCTTAACAAAGGAATTAGAAGCCTTAAAACAGGAAGGAAGGGGCAAATCCCCGGAAAGAATAATTGAACAATACATTCCGCCTAAGGGTGAGTCTGGCCCGCGATATAAAATGGTCGGAAGTGACAATGAGTTTATCCGGCTCAATTCCAATTCTTACTTATCCCTTTCCAACCATCCTGAGCTTATGGCTGCGGCAGACAAGGCAACCAATGAATTCGGAGTTGGCCCTGGTGCGGTAAGATTTATCGATGGAACCTTTATCCATCATGACAGGCTTGAAAAAAGAGTGGCCGGGTTTACAGATAAACCTGCTGCCAAAATTTTCAATTCTGCTTACACCTCAAATTGCGGGCTTGCCTTAAGCATTTCCAATAAAAAGACTCACTGGATCGGGGACCAGCTCAATCATAACAGCATTATCAGGGCCATGCGAATCAGTAATATACCAAGGGAAAACAAGGGTATTTTCAAACATAATGATATGGAAGATCTGAAACGCTGCCTGGACGAAATAAACCCTGACATCGAGCGTGTTATCGTTATATTTGACGGAATTTTCAGTATGCGGGGAGACTATGCCCCCATCCATGAAATCAATCAGGTCTGCAAGGCATACGATTCAAAATTCAAGGACGGTGTTATCACTGTTGTCGATGATTCACACGGGATTGGCGCCTATGGTGACACCGGCCGGGGCACCTCTGATTTCTGCAATGCATCACCTGATATCATTGTAGGAACATTTGGAAAAGCATTTGGGGTGAATGGAGGATTTATTGCGGCAAGCAAGTCCATTATTGAATCTGTCCGGCAAAAGGCAGACACTTATATTTATACAAACCCTTTAAGTGTTGCAGACTGTGCTGCTGCAATAAAAGCCATTGATATTTGCGACAGTGATGAAGGCCTGGATCTGTTAAAAAACCTAAAAGAAAGGACTTCTCAATTCCGGCAGGGACTTGAACGACTCGGCAAAGAATCCATAAAAGGTCCCCACCCGGTTGTTCCGTTAATGGTGAGAGACACTCCCAAAACCCATGACCTTGTAACCTATTTATTTAATCATGGTGTGCTGGTTGTCGGATTAACCTTTCCTGTGGTGCCCAAAGGGGATGAAACTATCAGATTTCAGATTAATGCATGTCATACATCTGCTGATATAGAACATGTTATTGAATTATTAAGTAATTTTCACTAAAAAATTAAGAAGAACAGGGGGTGTAATGGATATGCAAAGCATTCTTGAGAACAAAAAAGTTCTTGTGGTTGATGATGAACTGGATATCCTGGAAACCCTTGAAGAATTACTTTATATGTGTTCGGTTGATACAGCCTCAACCTTTGAAGAAGCCATTCATTGTTTAAAAAATAACACCTATGATGTTGCTGTTCTGGACATCATGGGTGTTAAAGGCTATGACCTTTTGAAAGTCACCAATAAAATTGATATCCCCGCCCTGATGCTGACAGCCCACGCACTCACTCCGGATAATTTAAAAAAATCTATTGAACAGGGAGCGGATGCCTATGTCCCCAAAGATAAACTTGTGGATATTTCCATCTATATTGCAGACGTATTGACAGCAAGGAACGAAGACAAAAGAAACCATGTCACATGGTTTTCATTGCTTAAGCCGCTGTTTGACAAACTATTTGGTGAAGGCTGGAGGAAAACAGACAAGGAATTTTGGGATGAATTTGATGAGAAACAGATATCATCAAGAAATGATATTCAAAAAATGGAATGACTATAACGGAATTGTTACTATAAACTCAGCCCCTTTTCTGTCATCAGAATTTAAAGTTAGTGTTCCTCCCATATCCTTTAACAATACCATTACCCCTGCAAGCCCCAGGCCATGGCTTTTAATGGCACTCTCAATGGATGACCCGGTTGTAAAATAGGTTTCAAAAATTTTTTGATGCTCTGCCGGTGGAATACCCCGCCCGTCATCTTTCACTTTTAAGGTCAGCTGGTTTTCCTCAATGCTGCCTGAAATATTAACAAAAGAAGACCTATACTTAAATGCATTGGTAACAAGATTCCTAAGGATCTGTTTCACCTTTGCCTCATCAAGATGAACCATGGTTTTCCAGACTTTTGAATCAAAAAACAATCTGACACCACTGGCCTGAACAGCCTGTTCAAGTTCTGCATAGGTTTTAATTTTTCGAATATCCTCTGCCGTGCCGGGATCAGAAAGATCAAATATTTCCATTAATACAGATTTTACAAGGACTGAGATGGAAAAATCAGAAGTGATCATGACTCCCTCCCTGGATCTTCCAAGCTCCATAACATCATTCACAAGCCGTTGGGTGGTCAATGTATTTCTTATGATTCTTTTTAACACTT
This sequence comes from Desulfobacterales bacterium, assembly GCA_019038815.1. GTDB lineage: Bacteria > Desulfobacterota > Desulfobacteria > Desulfobacterales > Desulfobacteraceae > Desulfobacula. The sequence continues at coordinate 3,530 of JAHOYS010000096.1, forward strand.
TTATCTGCTTGTCTGTCAGAGGACCATAGGAATCCTGCCGATTCAAAAGTGATTTTGCCCCTGCATCTATTACTGAGATGGGAACCTTTAGATCATGGATAAGAATTTCTGTTTTGATGATGGTATCCGGCATTTTCCCCTTCTGCCCTTAAAATCCTTGCAATTTCAATCAATGATTTTATATATTATAGCCAATTATTACAATTTAGCTATATATCAACAAAAACATTTAAGATCCTTTAAATTATAAATTTTGTTATACGAGGATCAAATAATATTGTAAAGCCTTTTGGGATTTATTTATGAAAAACGATGAAGATTACGTTGCTGCGCTTGAAACCAGGATAAAAAAACTGGAAGAGAAGAATAAAGAGCTTAATAATATTATTTTTAAAGCCTCTATTCCCATATTTGTTATTGACAAAAACCACACGATAACTCATTTCAACCAGGCGCTTGAAGAACTGTCCGGGCTGTCTGCTAAGGACATGATCGGGACTAAGGACCAGTGGAAGGCTTTTTATTCATCAAAGCGGCCGGTTATGGCGGATCTTATTATTGACAGATCTTCTGATGCTGTGATTGTTGAACATTACGGCTTGAAATATAACCGGTCATCCAGAGATAAAGAAAAATTTGAAGCCACGGATTTTTTCCCAGCTCTGGGCAAAGAAGGAAAATGGCTTTTTTTTACAGCCTCCGCATATACGGACGGTTATGGTAAGATTGCCGGTGCGGTTGAAACCCTTCAGGATGTCTCTGAAGAAAAAATAGCCGAAAGAAAAACTAGAGAGCTTTATCAAACCTATCAAAAAATAATGGAGTTTATCCCTTATCCTATTGTTATTTATGATGACAATGAATTGGTTTTCTATATAAATCCGTCTTTTTCATCAACCTTTGGCTGGTCGCTTGAAGAGCTCAGAGGCAAACCGGTTCCGTTTGTACCCAAAGCGCTTGAAACTGAAACCAGTAACATCTTGAACAAATTCAAAAAAGAAAAGTCCCTTACACGTTATGAGACACAGCGCCTGACAAAACATGGCAAAATTTTGGACGTGGTGATCTGGGCGGCATCATATGAAAGATTTAAAACCGGCTTAACGGAAAACTTTTTCATTTTAAGGGATGTCACTGAAGAAAAAAGGCATGAAGCAAACAACAAGACCATTATGAGACTCAGTGCTGTCCTCCCGGAATATCCTGAGCTTGAAGAGCTGATGAATTATATTTCAAAAGAGGTCAAAGGACTTTTGAACACGGAAGGTGCGATTGTTCTGTTATATGATGAAATTACGGATGAATTATTTTTCACCGGGGGTGCGTATGATGATTCAGACACAGATAAAAGAGCCAAAAAGTTTAGATTTCCCTCTAACTCAATTTTAGCGGGAGAAATCATAAAGACAGGTGAGTATGCCCTGGTAAATGATTTTTCAAAATTAAAAAAACAGTATCCTGAACGTGATGACAGACTGGGATATAAAACAAGAAATCTCCTGGAAGTGCCGATTAAAAGCGAAGACAGAATCATTGGAGTTCTTTGTGCCATTAACAAAAAACAGAACCTGTTTAATTATAATGATATGGAACTGATGGCAATGATTGCCGGAACCTGTGCCATCTCAATTGAAAATGCAAGGTTTTCAGAGGCCGTGAGGGAAGCATACAGGGATGTGGCTTCCATGAACCGGGCCAAGGGAAAAGCCATTAATCATCTCTCCCATGAATTGAAGACGCCGGTCGCTGTCCTTACCGGCTCCCTGCAGATATTAAACAAAAAACTTGAGTCAGTACCAGGTGTAAATGTTAATGCCACATTGAATAGAATTGAAAGAAATCTGGACAGGATTATTGATATTCAGGATGAAGTGGCAGATATCATGAAAGACAAGACCTATTCCGCCCAAAAACTTTTATTGAAAATGTTTGAAGCCTGTCAGGACGAACTGGAAACACTTATCCAGCAGAACCTTTCTGCTGAGCAGCTTGAACATTCCATCAGCCACTTGATTGATGAAAAATTTGGTCCCAGGTCCATTAGTTACAGATCTGTTAATTTCTCTGAATATTTCAGTGAATTTTATACTTGTCTTAAACCTGAATTTGAATTCAGGCATATTGACATTAAAATTTCTATTGATGACAATATGCCGGCTCTTATGCTGCCGGAAGAAATTTTAAATAAAATGGCGGGCGGACTTGTTAAGAATGCCATTGAAAACACTCCGGACAAAGGTAAAATTCATATTTCCATTGAAACAAAAGATTCTGGCATTCTTTTGAGTATTCATGACTTTGGAGTAGGGATTGAAGCAGATGCCCAAAAAAGGATTTTTGAAGGTTTTTTTACTACCCAGGATGCATTGTTGTATTCAACCAAAACACCTTTCGCGTTTAATGCCGGTGGAAAAGGCGCAGACCTGTTGAGGATGAAAATATTTTCAGAACGGTTTGGTTTTACACTGAAAATGGAATCAGAGCGATGCGGTTTCCTTTTGGAGAACAGTGACATCGAATGTCCGGGTGATATTGAAGCATGCCGCTTTTGTCATACCGGTCAGGATTGTTTTGATTCCGGGTTCTCCATTTTTAAAGTATTCTTCCCATCTGGGAAAAAATAAAAAAAGTCTTTGACAAACTAGAACAAATTAAATTATTAATGATACCATATTGAGACTGAGCGCTCGTTTGGATTATTAAAATTGGATAAAAATTGAACTCCTGCAGAGTTATAATGTTTTTATCCTTATTTTTGAGGAGTATTAATTGATGGACAGCCTTCATAACCTGACTTTTTTTGACATCTATGAGAAAAATGCTCTTTATAGAGGCGCTGTTCCTGCCATCCACTGGGAAACTGAGGATATCACACATTCTGACCTTTTTCTGCAAACTGCCAGGCTTGCCAATGGACTCAAGAACTTAAACCTTCCTTCCGGAAGCAGGATAGCTGTTCTGTGTAAAAATCATCCTGTTTTTTTTCATTTGCTTGGTGCGGCATCAGCACTCAACCTTGTACTTGTTCTCATCAACAGACGGTTAAGTGCGGATGAAGTATCCTATATTATTGAGGATACCACACCTTCTTTAATAATGTGTGACAATGAAATGGCCGAACAGGCTGAAGCCCTCACAGAATCCTTTTCCTGCCTTGAACGTTGTTATGTTGTTGATAAGAATGATACGAATTTTTTAAATCTTTATAACTATTCTCCCCTTGAGGCTCCGGTATCATGCCGCCCGACTGATCCTTTTTTGATTATCCATACTGCAGCAATGCAGGGCAAACCAAGGGGCGCTGTTCTGGGACAGGAAAATATCATCCTGGCAAACCAGCAAATCATCCACACTTTTGGGCTTGATGAAACCAAAACCTATTTGAATATTTTGCCATTATTTCACATTATGGGAATCAATTTAGGATTGGGAATACTTCAGGCCGGTGGTAAAAATATAATACAAGAAAAATTTGACCCCCAAAAAACCCTAGAACTTATCCAGGAACAAAAAGTCAACCTTTTTGGTTCCTTCCCACCCATATTAACAAACCTTATAGATTCCATGGAAGATTGCAATTATGATCTGTCAAGCCTTGAGATAGCTGCCGGGCTTGAGATGCCTGATACAGCAAAAAAATGGGAAGCCTGTACAGATTCAAAATTCTGGACCATGTACGGACAGACCGAAACATCAGGCCTGATCACCTTTGCCGAATACTTTGCAAAGCCTGGATCAGCAGGTGTTATTTCACCACTTGCCAATATTAAAATTGCAGATGACTTTGATACTCTTTTACCTGTCGGTGAAACCGGGGAAATCCTTGTCAGAGGACCACTGGTTTTCCAGGGGTATTGGAATGCCGATGAATTGAATGCCCATACCTTCAGGAGCGGCTGGCACCATACCGGAGACCTTGGAATGATTGACTCTGAAGGGTTCTTGTTTTTTAAAGGCCGAAAAGCTGAAAAAGAACTCATCAAGCCCGGTGGAGAAAATGTTTTCCCCGCAGAAGTGGAAAAAGCCATTCTTGAGCATGATGCTATCAAAGAAGTCTGTGTATTTGGCGTACCTGATCCTAAATTTGGCGAAGGCATAAAAGCGGTTTGTTCACTGAATCCCGGTGCTAATCTGACAAAAGATGATCTGATTAAATTTTGCGGATCACGCATTGCCGGATACAAAAAACCAAGATACATTGAGTTTATTAACGCGCTACCCAAGACAGAAGACGGGGCAATTGACCGTGAAAAAATAAAAGCGGAATATACTTGAAAACAT
>JAHOYS010000300.1 GCA_019038815.1 Desulfobacterales bacterium
TGTCGGATATATCCATGACCATTTTCATATCATGCTCAATGAGAAGGATTGAAATCCCTAAGTCATCCTGGACATCTTTGATCCAGAAGATCATATCCTGCTTTTCTTCCGAATTCATGCCGGCACAGGGCTCATCCAGTAGGAGCAAGTCAGGTTCCAGGGCAAGGGCCCTTCCAAGTTCAATCAGCTTCTGGGTCCCATAGGGTAAGGCGCCGACAAACTTGTCCCGGACATTCTGCAGCTCTAAAAGATCAATAATTTTTTCCACCTTCTCCCTGTGCCTGATCTCTTCTCTGGCTGCAAAAGAAGATTTCCCCCACATGAACATGCCTTTGAAAAGCCCTGTTTTCATGTGGATATGACGGCCCAGCATGATATTTTCCATGGTGTTCATATGGGAAAACAGCTCAATATTCTGAAAGGTTCTGGCAATGCCCATCCTGGCAATGGTATCGGGCTTTTTGTTTTCAATGGAACGGCCTTTAAACCGGATATTGCCTATGTCAGGTTTATACAGCCCGGATATGCAGTTGAAAAGGGTGGTTTTTCCCGCACCATTGGGACCGATCACGGAAAAAATCTCACCCTTGTTCATGGTAAAGCTGATATCCTGAAGAGCTTTTATCCCTCCAAAAGAAATGGACAAATGCTCAACCTGGAAAAAAGAAGAGTCCATTCTATTTAATATCTATCCAGTCCGTCAGCTTCTTGGCTTTTCCACCGGCAAGGCACTGAACCAGAAAGGTCTGGGATGCCCCCTGACGTGAATACATGTCATTCTTGTTATACGGTTTATAACTGACTTCAGGACCGATGCCTTTGAATCCTTTTATCTGTTCCATCGCAGTAATAAAATTTTCCCTTGTCAGATCACGCCCCGCCTTTTTCAATCCTTCAATCATGGGTTCGGTGAAAATGATACCCGCATAATAAAAAACGCCCCATCTTTCTTCCTTGGCTGCATATTTATCAAACACTTCTTTTTTATATTTATTAAGCAGCGGATGATCTGATTCAGGAAGTTCACCAAGAGTAGCGGTGATCACACCTTCCCAAAGGCCTTTTGTGATATGCATCATCAAAGGAAAGTCAGAGGTGGTGCTGGTGCTCATGAATTGCGGGGCAAACTGCATGGCCTTGCTGATACCGACAATTCTTGCAGAATGGCCTACTGTTGTCCACATTAGAACCATGTCTGCTTTAGATTTCCTTAATTTCATCACATGGGGTTTAAGATCGGAATCCTTGGCTTCCATGGATACCTGTGCAACGGCTTTCATGCCGTGAGTCTTCAATTCTGCAAGCGCCCCTCTAAGTCCATTTTTCCCGTATTCATCATTAAGATAAGCTATGGCGATCCGTTTTTTGCCCATCTTTTCGACGGCATATTTTACCAATGCCTTTGCCTCACCCACATAAAGCGGATACACGGCAAACAGATTTTTCTGGGGAGGATTTACCCAGTGCATGGAACCTGCGGCAGGCCCTACCCATGGAATATTTCTTTTGCCCAGATAATCTCGAACCGCTAAACCGGGAGATGTTCCCACACCACAGGCCCAGGCAAATATTCCTGTGCCCTCCTGGAGTTCTTTCACCCCTGCCTTTGTTTTTGCCGGATTATACCCGTCATCAAACATATGATAAACAATTTTCCTGCCATGGATACCGCCATTATCATTGATCCATTTAAAATAGTCGCCCGTACCCCTGGCCACATTACCCCAGGCTGCGGCAGGACCTGTCTGGGGGCCCCACTGCCCAAGATGGATTTCCGTATCCGTCACCCCTTCTTCAGCACAAAGATTTGGGGCAAAGCTCAACAAAAATGCCAGAGAAACAAATAAAACAAGCATTAATCCTTTTTTCATCACTTCCTCCTTTTTAAACTATCATTGGTTTCATATTACGTTCACGTATCTTCATGATTAAAACTTAAAATCAAACCTTTTTCACATAATGCCTGGCAAAAAGCCCACTGGGGCGTATGCACAGCACAACCACAATAATGGCAAAGGCAACTACTGTCTTAAACTCAATGGAAACATATCCGCCAAACAGATTTTCAATAATACCCAGCATATAGGCGGCTATCACGACCCCGGGCAGAGAGGTCATTCCTCCCATGACAGCTGCGGCAAATCCCTTGAGCATGGGATCCCACATCATAAAGGGGTGCATGATGGTCGGAGAAATCAAAAGTCCGGCCACAGCACCCACAAGAGAAGAAATCCCCCAGGTCATCATCATAATCCTATTGGTCCTGATCCCGACAATCTGTGCGGCAACGCTGTTTTGCTGGGTGGCTTTCATGGCAAGCCCCAGTTTAGAATATTTAAAAAATAAAAAGAGTACACTCATTAACAGCAATGCCGCCACCAATGTCAAAACTTCCAGTTTGCTGATAAAGATATCCCCGATAATAAAGCTGTCATAGGGTCCTATTGGAAACGGCATGGTCTTCTGATCCGCACCGAATTTCCAGGAAACAAACCCTAAAAGAACCATTTCAATGCCAATGGTGATAACAATCATCCCTAAAACATTGGGTTCCTTTGCTCGACGAAGAATGGCAAATTCTAAAAATCCTCCCAAAAGCACTGCAAACACAAATGTTAAAAAGAAGGCAAGATATACAGACATATTAAAAGAGGTTAAAAGCATCATGGCAAAAAAAGATGAAATCAGAGCCATTTCACCCTGGGCAAAATTAGGCACCTCAGATGTCTTGTAAATAATGACCATGGCAAGTCCCATTAAGGCGTAGGAACTTCCCACTGCAACACCGTTGACAATCATCTGAACCAAATCAATCATTTACGCCTCTCCATTAAAACGGCCAGGTCCGCCAGTATTTTTTCGTTCGAATCCATATGCCATAGAGGCCCAGGGGTTCAAACAATACAATCATAATCATAATGGAACCAAACACAATATATTGAATATTGGAAACACCGGTGATGGAAAACCAGTGTTTGGAAAGCTGTTCCAGCCAGTCCCCGACATAGGGGATATCAAGAATATTCCGCAGTTTTAAGTCCAGCCAGCAAAGAAGTGCGGCACCGGCAATGGACCCCATCATGGAACCTAAACCTCCCACCACCACCATGGCCAGAAACATGATGGACATCAGCAGGGTAAAGATTTCCGGCTCAATAAACCTTAAAACAAAGGCATATAAGCCACCTGCAATGCCGGCATAAAATGCACTCACTGCAAACGCCAGAGTTTTATAATAAAGAATATTCACCCCCATGGTCTGGGCGGCGATATCAGCATCCCTGATAGCAATAAATGCCCGGCCAACCCTTGTCTTGATCAGATTCCTCATGAAAAGCAGCAGAAAAATTGTCAGGGTGATCAACAAATAATAAAACTCCTTATCCGTATCCAAAACCCAGGGCCCAATGGTGATGTCCGGCGCATGAAGACCATCCCTGCCACCAAAAAGTTCAACACGTCCAATAATCTGGGTAATGGTCAATCCAAATCCCAGGGTTGCAATAGCAAGATAGGGCCCCTCAAGCCGAAGCGCCGGCAGTCCCAGCAGGAATCCGAAACAGGCTGCAATAAAAGCAGCGCTGGGAAGGGCCAGAAGAAAGGGAAATCCTGCCTTTACCATGAGAATAATCGTTCCATAGGCACCAATGGCAAAAAACCCGGCATGACCAAGGGAAATCTGCCCTGTATATCCAACCAGAAGATTTAAGCCCGCTGCAACAATGATATTAATGGCAATGTAGTTGGCCACATAAACATAATAATTGCCTGCAAACAAAGGAAAAAGATAAAGAGATCCGATCAAGACAGCAAACCAGAAAATGACAACTGGGGATGTAAAAAGTTGTACATCCTCATAATAATCTCTTTTCATATCCATATGAAACAATCCTTTTGTGTTCTATAGCGAGAGCTTTATTTTAATCTGCCAAGTACTTAAAAGATTTGAAAAGTATTTAAACTAATCTTTGTCAGCTGGTTCATAATAAAGAATATTATCTTTTGGGATTATATAAAAATTTGACGTTGGTTCTGATGGAGTATTGCCTATTACTACATTGAATAATTTTATATGTTTTACAGTATGTGTTTCTATAAAATCAGAAAATCTGTCAAAACTCAGTATATTAACTTCACCAGTTAATTGATAGCCATTGTTTAAGACAATCGTCACTTTTTGGGGATTTGTTTTCATAATGATCACTCCTAAAGTTATGAACTTGAAAATATTTGTTACAGTCTATTTTACAACCTTCATAGTGTTGTTGTTTTTGCTATCATTCTCTTTTGGTGCCGTGGTGGATATCATTTATGATTCTGTAATAAATTAAAATTGGCTTGTCAATAGATATAACTACCTGTGTTCATTAATTTCCTTGACTTGGAAAAAAATATATGGTTTACCTGATTCTCAAAGGATAAACATATGAATTTTTGCTTAACAGACAGACTTTATTTTTATTTCAGGTGGTATTTTTTTTATACCGGTCTGCCTGTTTTGTGCTAGAATTTATTTTTAAACAAAAGCCGCGGGCAGCGAAAGCCTGCGGCTTTTTTGTTTTTAGTTGCCGGCTTTTGAATAAACCCTGCAAAGGAAAAAGCCATGAAACAGACCTATGATGTAAATGTAAAAGAGTTCAAACCCCTTATTTCACCGGCATCCATTAAAGAAGCGCTTCCGGTGACAGATGATGTTGCAAAAACCGTTATTAACGGACGCTGTGATGTTGAAAATATTTTACAGAAAAAAGATAGCCGGCTCCTTGTGATTGCAGGGCCCTGCTCAATCCATGACACGGATGCCGCCCTTGAATATGCCCAAAAACTGCAACAGTTAAGGGATGAGGTTAAAGAAAAAATAAATCTGATTATGAGGGTATATTTTGAAAAACCCAGAACAACGGTTGGATGGAAAGGGTTGATCAATGATCCCTTTCTTGATGCTTCTTATGACATGGATGAAGGATTGAAAAAAGCAAGATCTCTGTTGATAGACATCAATCGAACAGGGCTTCCCACAACCACAGAAATTCTTGATCCCATCACACCCCAGTATATTGCCGGCCTTTTAACCTGGGTGGCCATTGGTGCACGGACAACAGAATCCCAGACCCATCGTGAAATGGCCAGCGGTCTTTCCATGCCGGTTGGATTTAAAAACTGCACGGACGGAAGCCTTGATTCAGCCATCAATGCCATGACGGCAGCAGGTGCGCCCCAGCATTTTCTCGGAATTGATCCGCAAGGATATTCTTCAGTAGTCAGCACAAAGGGAAACCCTTTCGGCCACATTGTTCTTCGAGGCGGTCCCCACCCAAATTACGATCCGATTTCCGTGGGAAAAGTCCAGGAAAAACTTAAAACAAAAAACCTTCTGGATGCTGTGATGATAGACTGCTCCCATGATAACTCCGGACAAAAACACAAAGGGCAGTCCTTTGTATTTAAAAGTGTGCTGGATCAGCGGCTTGACGGTAATACCAGTATTATTGGACTAATGCTTGAAAGCAACCTGTTTGAAGGCAACCAGAAATGCAATGGGGATTGTAAAGCACTTAAATACGGTGTTTCAATCACTGATGAATGCATCTCCTGGGAAACCACTGAGGGGCTGATCCGTTGCGCCCATGACAGATTATAACAATGAAAATATCTTCATTTGAAAAAAGAGTAAAAAGAAGAATTACCGGCAGGGAGCATAATTTTTTTGCTGTCTGTTCACCCGGGTTAAAAAAAGTCTGCCTAAATGAAATGCTTGCGCTGGGATTCCCTGAAGATAGTCTAAAGGCTATTCAGGGGGGGATTGAATTTAAAAGCAAACCCAATACATGCATGGCGTTCAATCTTAATTTAAGAAGCCCTTCAAGAATTTTGATGCGGATCAGCCGGTTTAAGGCAGACTCTTTTGAGAAACTTGAAAAAAAAATGAATGCCATTGACTGGATACTCTATCTGCCGCAAAATTGTTCACTCAAGTTTAGTGTCACAACAAAAAAATCAAGGTTATACCATTCCGATGCCATTGCACAGCGGTGTAAAAAGATTATTTTAAATCAATTAAGTTCGGGCGAAGCATTTACTTCACCTGGTAAAAACAAATCAAATCAGACGATTTATATAAGGGCTGATCATGATGAGTTTAGCATCTCTTTAGACACCACAGGAGATCTTTTATTTAAGAGAGGTATCAAAACAAAGGTACATAAAGCACCGTTAAGAGAGAATATTGCCTTTGCCATGCTTTTCTGGGCCGGTTTTTCAAAAGAAGACATATTGATTGATCCCATGTGCGGATCAGGCACATTCTGTCTTGAAGCTGCCATGATGAAAACCAATCTTCCGCCAGGATTTTTCAGATCCTTTGCATTTGAAACCTGGCCGGGATTCAGCCAAAAAACATATGCTTATATGAAAAACCAGACCAGGGAAAAATTGCTTATATCTTCAGAAAAAAAGATTTTTGCATCTGATATCGACGATATGGCCTTAGCTGTACTGAAACAAAATATTTCAAACCATGACTTCACCCGTATCATAGATGCCTCAAAAAAAGACTTTTTTTCTATCAATCCATCTGAAATACCCATAGGAGGGAAAGGGGTGGTGATGTTAAATCCACCTTATGGGAAAAGACTCGGTGAAAAAAGTAACACGCGTTCATTTTACCGTGAGATCGGAAAAAAGCTGGCTGCAGATTTTAAAGGGTGGCGTGCAGGTATTATTCTTCCGTCAAAAGAGTGCAAATCGTATCTTGGATTAAAGCTTGAGTTAAAACCCATTTTTCACGGTGGCCTTGATATTTTCGCCGGTATCGGAACGATCTAATGCCTTACAACAAAAAAGCATCTATGCAAAACAGTTTCAAATACATCATTGGTTTATATATTCTATTATTTTTTGCAGTCAATTCCATGGCTGAGGATAATATCGATAATCAAATTTATGCATCCCTTTTAAAAAAGCATGTCATTAATAATAAAGTCAACTATGACGGATTCAAAAAAGATGAAAAGCTGCTGGATGAGTATCTGGCCATATTGAGCCGTACCAATATCAAATCCCTTTCAGGAAACGATTTATTCGCCTTTTATATCAACGCCTATAACGCATTCACCATAAAACTTGTATTAACAAAGTATCCTGGCATTAATTCCATCAAAGAGATTGGCGGTTTTTTTTCCAATCCCTGGAACAAAAAATTTATTTCGCTGCAAAAAAAAACTGTATCCCTTGATTATATCGAACACAAAATCCTCCGGCCGAAATTCAAAGACCCGCGGGTTCACTTTGCTATAAACTGTGCCTCTAAAAGCTGCCCTCCTCTTCGGAATGAGCCCTATGAAGGCCAGATCCTTGCAACCCAGCTGGATGCACAGGCAAAAGACTTTATCAACAACAAAAAGAATGTTTTTGTCAAAGATGACACCCTTTTTACCAGTAAAATTTTCAAATGGTTTGAAGATGATTTTTCTGACAATTCTCTTTTTTTTATTAAAAGCTACGCATCAAAAGAGTTAAAAGAAAAGCTCAATTCAACAAAAAACAATATTAAAACAGTTTACCTGGATTATGACTGGTCATTGAATCGGTAGGATTGATTTATCCAACTATTTTCCCAAACCGTTTTAATAATAAAATCAGCTAAGCCATCACCTCATGGATGATGATATCTTCAATTTCTTCAATTCTTCCCAAGTGTCTGGTCACATTAAATTCAACATGGCCATGGGTGAATTGTGCCTGTTTTACCAGTTCGGGGATATCCACAAGAATATGGCTGCCGCTGCCT
>JAHOYS010000183.1 GCA_019038815.1 Desulfobacterales bacterium
TTTTTAGGTTGTCAGAATGTAAAATAATACTATAATAGAGGTGATTTCCAATCCTAACATCAATTTTTTTAAGAGGTGGTTATGACGGATGACAACAAGCCGATTACGCCGGAAATAGTTGAAGATGATAATGGAAACAAAGATGGTCAACTGGTTGAGCAAAGTATAAAACCCGATATCTTATATCTTATTCCCATCACTGGCCGCCCCCATTTGCCCGCACAGGTTCAACCCCTTATGATCAACAAAAAAAGATGGGAAGAAACGCTGATGAAGGCATCCAAAGATTCTAAAAATCTTTTGGGGCTTGCTTATCTGAAGGAAGTAAAAGGAAAATATGTGTATAAGCAGGATTTCCCCGAGGTTGGCTGTATTGTCAGGATAATGAATGTCGTGGATGTTAAAGAAAATATCCAGTTTATTGCACAGGGGCTTGAAAGATTTCGAATCAAGCAGTTTCTTTCGGACAAACCACCCTTTGCGGTTCGGGTGGAGTATTTTAAAAAAATCAAAGAGGATGAAAATGAGCTTAAGGCCTATGCCATTGCAATTATTAATGCCATCAAACAATTGCTTTCATTGAACCCTTTATATTCTGAAGATTTAAAACAATACCTGGGCATGTTCAGCCCGGATCAACCCTCCCCTCTGACTGATTTTGCAGTCGGCATTACTACGGCTTCCGGTGATGATTTACAGGAAATTTTAGAACTTGCCTCTGTTATGGACAGAATGAAGAAAGCCATGTTGCTGCTGCAAAAAGAGATAGAAATTGCAAAGCTCCAAAGCAAAATACAAAAAGACCTCAACGTTCAGATGGATGAAAGCAAACGCAAATTTTTTTTAAAAGAACAGCTTAAAGCCATTCAGAAAGAGCTTGGATTGAAAAAAGATGATAAAACTTCCGATGTGGATAAATTTAAGGATAAGTTTGCAGAATTGAATCCGGCTGAACATGTTGTTAAGCGATTTGAAGAAGAGATTGAAAAATTAGACGTACTTGAGACAGGCTCTTCAGAATACGGGGTGACTCGAAACTATCTGGATTGGATAACATCCTTCCCCTGGGGAGTCTATTCCAGGGATAATATTGATATTAACCGGGCCGAGAAAATTCTTGACCGGGATCATGCAGGACTTTCAGACGTAAAAGAGAGGATCATAGAGTTTTTTGCCGCTGGAATTTACAAAAAAGATATTTCAGGCTCCATAATTTTGTTTGTGGGTCCTCCAGGAGTTGGTAAAACCTCCATAGGAAAATCAATTGCAGAGGCCCTTGGACGAAAATTCTATCGATTCAGTCTCGGGGGAATGAGGGACGAGGCAGAAATAAAAGGCCACAGAAGAACTTATGTGGGGGCATTGCCCGGAAGACTGGTACAGGCCCTTAAGGATACAAAAGTTGCAAATCCGGTGATCATGCTGGATGAGGTGGATAAAATCGGGGCATCCTACCAGGGTGATCCGGCATCTGCTTTGCTTGAAGTGCTTGATCCCGAACAGAATTCTGAGTTTCTTGATCACTACATGGATCTTCGGATTGATTTGTCAAAAGTTTTATTTATCTGTACAGCCAACCAGCTTGATACGATTCCAAGGCCGCTTCTGGATCGTATGGACCGGATTAATCTGTCCGGCTATATTACCGAAGAAAAAATTCAAATTGCCAGAAAGCATCTCTGGCCAAGGCTTTTAAAGCGAAACAAGCTGACATCCAAGGTGATCACCATTACGAATCCGACCATCCGGTATCTTATTGAGGGGTTTGCCAGGGAAGCCGGGGTAAGAAATCTTGAAAAGCTTTTGAATAAAATTATTAGAAAAAGCATTGTGACCATACTAAAAGAAAAGAAAGAGAAAATCAGGGTTAACATTAAATCACTGGAAGACTTGCTGGGACCGCCGATTTTTAAGCATGAAAGACTGATGTCGGGCATTGGCGTGGTAACAGGCCTTGCCTGGACCCAGCTTGGCGGGGTAACCCTTCCCATTGAGGCGATAAAGGTCCATGGGAAAAATCCCGGGTTTAAACTGACTGGAAAGCTCGGGGATGTCATGCAGGAATCTGCAACCATTGCCTATAGCCATGTCAGATCAAATCTTACATCGTTTAAAATTGATAAAAAATATTTTGATACTGCCTTTATTCATATCCATGTGCCTGAAGGCGCAACACCAAAGGACGGACCAAGTGCCGGGATCACTATCACCACAGCTCTTGTTTCCCTTGCAACCGGAAAAGTGATTAACCGCCCCTTTGCCATGACAGGAGAAATCACTTTAACAGGAGAAGTCCTTCCTGTGGGTGGTATTAAAGAGAAAATCATTGCAGCCCGAAGGTCAGGTATTAAAGAAATTATGTTGCCCGAAGGGTGCAGGACTGATTTTAAAAAATTGCCGGAGCATATTAAAGACGGCATTACATTTTATTTTGCTAAAAAATACAAAGACGTGTTTAAGGTCGTATTTAATGGTCTGTAAGGCTGACGTTGTTTTTTAAGAAACTGTAGAGCATTGTTTCAGGTATTCTTTTTTTATACCAGCTTTTTGATCCTTGACCATGCATCATAAGGAAGCTGGGCTCCCATAACCTGGCAGACCTCATATCCGCAGGCAGACGCGATTCGTCCACTTTTTTCAATGGAAAATCCATGGGCAATTCCAAAAAGAAATCCAGCTGCCCAGAGATCTCCTGCACCGGTTGTGTCGATGGGGTCGTTTCCTGACTGGGCTTGAATTCTTGTTATGGTGCCATTGTATGATACATAACTGCCTCTTTTCCCAAGTTTCAAGACAGCATATGTGACATGTTGAGACATTTTTTCAATGGCTTTTTGTTCATTATCGTAACCAGTATATGCCTTTGCTTCATCTTCATTGGCAATAAGGATATCAACAAAGTTTTTTATTATATCTTCAAGAATATCTCTGGACGCATTGACCACTTCAAAGCTTGCAAGATCGAGAGCAATAAGAGATCCGGCAGCCCTGGCAGCTTTTAGCGCTGCCGTCATTAAATCCCTGTTGAATAAAAGATACCCCTCAATCATGGAAATGGCAGTCCCTTTAAATATGTCAGAAGTGATAAGTTCAGGATCAAGTTCTGTGGATGCACCAAGAAAAGTGAACATGGAGCGCTGGGCATCCGGGGTGATAACAGATAGAACTTTGCCTGTCGGAGAGCTGGAGATTGAAACAACAGGTTCAACATTACATTTAACCACCTGTTTTTCAAAAGTTTCACCATATGCATCATTTCCCCTCCTGCCGATAAATCTGGCATCACCGCCAAGGCTGCCGACACCGAGGATTGTATTGCATGCCGCACCACCAGGAATAACAACAGGCGTTTGATTTGTTTGGGCCAATATCTGCTCAATATCCTTATCTTCTACAAGGGTCATACCCCCTTTTTCTTTTTCAAGGTTTGTTAAAAACTGGTCAGATTCATTGATTAAAATATCAACAAGTGCAGAACCGATTCCTGTAATTCTTGTTACTCTGTTTTGCGGCATATTTTCTCCAAGGCTGTATCATTTAGTGTTTCAAGTTTAATCAAAGAATAAAAATTGTGAGATAATTGTCAAGCAATTTATGGTTTTTTTGAAAATAAAAAAATTTGGCATGATGGACCACATCATTGACAAAGAGAAAATAAAAACTTATTAATTATAGCCGTAAATATAAAGTATTTGATCAATAAAAATAGTTATCTTGAGATAAAAGGAGTTTGAAATGTCAGAAAAACAATCTTATATGTTTACATCTGAATCTGTAACGGAAGGTCATCCTGATAAAGTAGCAGATGCCATATCAGACGGTATTCTTGATGCCATCATGGCGCAAGATAAAAAATGCAGGGTTGCCTGTGAGACTTTGGTGACCACAGGTCTTGCAATGGTTGCAGGAGAAATTACCACGGATTGCTATGTGGATATTCCGGAAGTTGTCAGAAGTACCATCAAAGATATTGGATATAACTCCTCTAATATGGGATTTGACTGGCAGACCTGCTCTGTTGTTACAAGTATAGATCAGCAATCAGCTGATATTGCCCAGGGCGTTGATGAAGGCGCAGGACTTTACAAAGAACAGGGTGCCGGTGATCAGGGAATAATGTTCGGGTTTGCCACCAACGAAACCCCGGAACTTATGCCCATGCCCATTATTTATGCCCATAAATTGACCAAACGGCTGGCTCAGGTCAGAAAAAACGGTGCTCTTGATTTTTTAAGACCGGATGGAAAATCCCAGGTAACCATTGAATATATGAACGGGGGTCAGCCTAAAAGGGTGGATACTGTTGTTGTTTCCACTCAGCATTCTCCTGATGTGTCTTATGGTGATTTAAAAACTGCCATTATAAAAGAAGTTATTCAAAAGGTGATACCCGAAGAAATGATAGACGGGGACACACGATTTTTTATTAACCCGACAGGGCGGTTTGTTGTGGGCGGTCCCATGGGAGACTGTGGTGTTACAGGTCGAAAAATCATTGTGGATACCTATGGAGGTAAGGGCAGTCATGGAGGTGGTTGCTTTTCCGGAAAAGATCCTTCAAAAGTTGACAGAAGCGCATCCTACATGGGAAGATATATTGCAAAAAACCTTGTTGCATCAGGAATCGCAGACAAATGCGAGGTTCAGGTGGCATATGCAATAGGTGTTGCCCAACCTGTCTCCCTTCTTGTGGATTTCATGGGAACCGGGAAAATAACGGAATCCAAAGCAATTGAAATTGTCAAAAAAGTATTTGATTTAAGACCTGCTGCAATCATCGACACCCTTGATCTTCTTCGTCCGATTTACAGGAAAACATCATCCTATGGTCATTTTGGAAGAAAAGATCCTGATTTTTACTGGGAAAGAACAGACAAGGCAGATCAAATAAAGGATCTGGCCGGATTATAGTCCAAGTCTCGAACGGTTTGATTTTTTTAAAAGCCGCCTGAATTTTATAGTTAAGTTCAGGCGGCTTTTTTTATTGACATCAAAAGAAAATATTTGTATTTTAGATAGAAAATAACATATCAACATATTTTGATATGTTGATAAATTTAACAAGGAGTTTTAAAATGCTACAATTGAGTAAAGATCCCTCTTACATCGATCTTGACCTTAGTCAAAAATACAGGATTAAAGACATCGCCCTTGCCCAGGAGGGATACAAAGACATGCAGCTTTCAGAAAAAGAGATGCCGGGGCTCATGGCTATCAGGGAAAAATATGGACCTGAAAAACCCCTTAAGGGTTTGAAAATCATGGGCAGCCTTCATATGACTATTCAGACCGCCATGCTCATTGATACCCTTTATGAGCTGGGCGCGGATATCAGGTGGGCATCCTGCAATATTTTTTCTACCCAGGATCATGCTGCGGCAGCCATTGCACAAAAAGGCTCTGCAGCAGTATTTGCATGGAAAGGTGAAACCCTTGAGGAATTCTGGTGGTGCACGGAACAGGCGCTTATCTGGCCGGATGGCTCAGGACCCGATTTGATTGTTGATGATGGAGGGGATGCAACCCTTTATGTCCATCAGGGTGTGAAAGTGGAAAAAGATCCTTTACTGCTTGGTAATAAAACCAATAGTCTGGATGAGAAATGCCTGATGGATCGGATGAAGGTAAGCGTTATGGAAGATCCGGAAAAATGGACTAATATTGCCAAAAAGATCCGGGGCGTATCAGAAGAGACAACAACCGGTGTTCACAGGCTGTATCAGCTTGCCGAGAAAAATGAACTGTTGTTTCCGGCCATCAATGTTAATGATTCCGTGACCAAATCCAAATTTGACAATCTGTACGGATGCCGGGAATCTCTTGCTGACGGTATTAAAAGAGCAACCGATATCATGCTCGCAGGCAAAACTGTTGTTGTGGCCGGATATGGTGATGTAGGTAAAGGCTGTGCCGCATCCATGAAAGGATATGGCGCCATTGTCTGGGTTACTGAAATTGATCCGATCTGCGCACTCCAGGCCGCCATGGAAGGCTACAGGGTAGTGACTATGGAAGAGGCTGCTCCCTATGCAGATATTTTTGTGACAGCCACGGGGAATTACCATGTTATCAAGGGTGAACACATTGAACTAATGAAGGATGAATCCATTATCTGTAATATCGGGCATTTTGATAATGAAATAGAAATGAGTTATCTGGATAATAATTCAAAGGCTGTAAAAACAAATATTAAACCCCAGGTGGATAAGTGGACGTTAGAATCCGGCAGGTCTGTCATAGTTCTTGCCGAGGGAAGGCTTGTGAACCTTGGCTGTGCCACAGGACATCCAAGTTTTGTAATGAGCAACAGTTTTTCAAACCAGACCCTGGCCCAGATCAAACTGGCCAAAGAAGACCTTGAAAACAAAGTCTACACACTGCCAAAGGAGCTTGACGAGGAAGTGGCAAGGTTTCATTTGAAAAATCTTTCCGTAACCCTTACCAGGATGACCCAGGAGCAGTCAGATTATCTTGGGATTCCTATCAACGGCCCGTTTAAACCGGAGATTTACAAGTACTAGTTTCTTTTTTTTGCCTGTGGGTAAAGGAGGTGTTCTTTTGCCCGCAGACAGAACATTACGAGAATATTTTATCAGTTTAAAATTTTGAATCCGTCGGTATCCTCTGTTTGTCTAATTATTTTAATGTGTTGCAGTTTTGTTGAAAAACAAAGAGTTATGGTGGTTCAAAATTTTGAACTTTTGATGCATGGAAAAGCAAATGATGTCATTATGGTTTTCATAAAACAGAAAAAATAATTTGTTGAAATGCTTGAGTGGCAATCGTTTTGGGGTTTGATGTGATCTGATTAAAGGAAATGGCACGGGAATTGCTTTATAAATTTCTAACACGTAAGAAGATTAGTTTTTTCATCTTTTTTTCCTTTTCTTAAAAAGGCTGCTTCCCAAAAAGCAGCCTTTTTAAGTTTTAATTCCGGGTAAAGAACAAGATCAATGCCGGCAGGTTTATTTTTTTATCAGTTTAATGATTTCATCGTTATCCGGAAATTTTTTTGTCTGATGTTTTGAAAAAATGGTTTTTTTATCCACAATAATGTCATAGATGCCGTTTGCTCCCGGGATCAATTCGGGAGTTATACCAAATTCTTTTTTTATAATGTCTGCCAGACCGGCAGCCCTTGGCTCATAGTTTCAGACTGAACAATAATTGATTTTGATATCCATGTGTTTTCCTTAAGAATATTTTATTTTTAATTGCCCTTCTGTTCCTTTCTGTCGGCAATAAAATTTTTTATCTTTTTCAGGTAGGGAATTAATACAATAATGACAATGAGACCAAACAGGTACTGGATCATGTGAAAGCGCTGCTCTAAAAAATCAAAGCAGTAAAACCAGACAATGATGGCGGTCAGGGTGCCCAGGAACGTAGCACTAAAATTTCTAAACAGGCTTAACCTGAGCATGTATCCGATAATAGATCCCACTACAGGTCCGGTTACCGGGAGGGGAGCCATAACAAAGAGAAAAATGCCGATCCATCCAAAGGGTTTTATTTTGTCTTTTTGTTCAAGAGCTTTTCCGGTCAGCCGGGCCATGAATTTTATCAACCATTCGTTTCTTAGATAATTGGTTGTGCTTAATACAAAGCCGGCATAGGTGAAACAGACTATGAGTACTTCAATATAAAAATTAAACAGTATGGTGGGAAGGGCAGTGAATCCATTTAGAATGCACAGACCAATGCCGGCGGCCCGGCCGCCAAAGGTATGGGCAAGAAAAACAAGGACAAGGATTTTGGC
>JAHOYS010000319.1 GCA_019038815.1 Desulfobacterales bacterium
AAAATTATAAAGGTAAGATATAAGAAGGAAGGGTTGCTGCAACCACGCTTTTATCCAAAGGCGGTTGCAATGAATGATATAATTATTTTTTTCAGTCTTTTTCGATTTTTTCCGGCTCGTCTTTTTTGTCCTCAATATTAGAGTCTTTGGTTCCTTTTTTGAAGTTCCTTATTCCTTTGCCCAGGCCGGCTCCGATTTCAGGAAGTTTTCCTGCACCGAATATAATAAGGATAATTACAAGAATGATTATCAGTTCCGGCATTCCTAACCCACCAATCATAGCACACTCCTAATTTGCATCATACTGTTGTTAATTTGAAATCATTAACACTAAGTTATTAAAATGTCAATCTTTTAGAATTTTCTCAAAAGCAGATAGAGTTACATTTTTGTAATATATTTTCACGCAGGTGCTTTTAAAAAAAAGCTTGTTAAAAGCTGTTTTGTGGTTATTATTAACACCGAAAAATTATGTAAAACTTAAATGAAAACTATATATGGAGATGCTGTATGTATCAGGAATCGAATAATGAATTTGCCGGTGCAAAAAAATATGTCCTGGATCAGGAACTTGCCTCAATCGTTAATATATCAATGAAGCTTGAGATGCCTTTGCTTCTCAAAGGAGAGCCTGGAACCGGGAAAACCATGTTGGCCCATGCTATTACAGAAAATTTGAACATGCCTTTAATTGTTCTGAATGTAAAATCCAGCATGAAGCTTGTGGAAGCATTGTACCAATACGATACCCTGACCCGCTTAAATGATTCCAGGTTCGGGGATTCCAAAAGGGATGTCAGCAATATTGACGAATATATCAAAATGGGAAAAATCGGCCAGGCCTTTTGTGCAGAAAAAAGAACTGTACTGCTGATTGATGAAATTGACAAGGCTGATACTGATTTCCAGGATGACATGCTTGATGTCCTTGACCAGATGCAGTTTGATATCATTGAAACCGATAAAACAATAAAAGCCGTACATCGGCCGGTTATAATTATTACCTCCAATGCAAAAAAAGACCTTTCCGATCCATTTTTAGGCAGGTGTAATTTTCATCACATTGCCTTTCCTGATCCCAAAATGATGAGAAAAATTATAGGGGTTCATTTTGAAAACATTGATTCAACGCTTGCCCAGAATGCTATTGATGCATTTTACAACATGCGGGAAATTGATTCCATTGAAAAAAAACCGGCCACAAGGGAATTGATTAACTGGATCAGGGCATTGAATGCAGATCCTGATTTCAGGGCAAAGGATCTTGTTAAAGGCAAACTTCCATTTTTAGGAGTTCTTTTTAAAAAGAGTCCTGACTATGAAAGAGCAAAAAATCTGACATCAAGAAGACGAATATTTTAATTGGCTGCGCTATGTTTTTAAAATTTTTTTATACCTTAAAAGAGATCGGAATACCGGTATCTCCCACATCTTTTCTTACATTGCAAAAAGCATTGCACAAGGGGATCATCAACAATCTGGATGATTTTTATACCTGTGCCAGATCAATCCTTGTTAAAAGCGAGAGATATTTTGATCTGTATGACCAGGCCTTTGCCCACCATTTTGAAGGGGTTCCCTTACCTGAAAATGACGGGTTTGAAATTGATGAAATTGCCAGGGGCATGCTTGATGAATGGTTGAAAAATCCAAAAGCGCTGGCAGATGCATTGGGAGCTGATGAAGAAAAACTCAAAAAGATGTCGCCCGAAGAGTTGATTGACTATTTCAAGAAACGACTGGAAGATCAGGACGGACAGCATCATGGTGGATATAAATGGATTGGAACGGGTGGATATTCACCTGTCGGGCATTCTGGTTACCATCCCGGCGGCATGCGGGTTGGCGGCCAGTCCAGAAACAAGTCTGCTGTAAAAGTTGCCAATGAAAGACGGTATAAAGATTATTCAACCACAGGACCCTTAACACAGGCAAAAATAAGCGAAGCACTGAAAAGATTAAGAAACATGATCCCATCCGGGCCTAAGGATATGATCAATATTGATGAAACCATAAAGGAGACCATACGAAATGCCGGTGAAATTGAGCTTATGTTTGACAGAGCGTTAAAGGACAGGCTCAAGATTATCCTGCTCATTGATAACGGCGGATGGTCCATGGACCCTTATATCCAGGTGGTCCAGACACTTTTTGATTATGCCGGAGCCCAGTTTAAGGAAGTGACAACTTATTTTTTCCATAACACAATTTATGACTATGTCTGGGAAGATCCGGCCCGGTATAAGAAACCCAAGAATATTATTGAATTTTCACGGCTTGATCCTGATACAAGGCTGATTATTGTGGGGGATGCCAGCATGGCACCCTACGAACTCATGGCCCATGACGGCTCCATCCATATCTCGGAAAGAAGTGGGCGGCCCAGCATAGATCAGCTCAATTTCCTGACCAAAACCTTTTCACACTCTGTCTGGCTGAATCCGGTTTCAGAAAACATGTGGGGATACACACACACTATTCTTGCCATCTCAAAAATTTTTCCCATGTATGAATTATCCCTGGACGGTCTTGAAAAAGCCGTGACCAGACTCATGAGCAAAAACTGATGACTTGATACTGCAGTCAACCCGGTTAAAAAAAACCTGGTTAAAAGTCAACCCTATAAAGTGTCCTGGTATTGTTAAATATGATTTGCGAAAGATTTTCCGGGTCAGTATTTCTAATCTCAGCAAGTCTGAGCAGGACTGATTTTACAAAGGAAGGTTCATTGCGCCGTATCTTGTTTTTTTGAGGGGCTGGTGTGAGATACGGGGCATCTGTTTCAATTAGTATCCGGTCTTCAGGAATAAGTGGCGCAATACTTCTTAAATATTTTCCCCGTTCTTTTAAGGTCAATATTCCTGTAATACCAATATAATATCCAAGATCAAGATACTTAAACAGGTCTTCTTTAGTGCCGGAAAAACAGTGTACTACTCCTTTACGGTTTTTCGGGCCATTGGATTTTAAAATATCATAAAATCTGCCCTTTGAATCGCGTTCATGGAAAATCAGTGGCAGGTCAAGGGTACCTGCAATCTCAAGCTGGTTTGTAAAGCAGTTTTCCTGGTCTTTAACAGGAGAAAACATCCGGTTAAAATCAAGACCGATTTCTCCCCAGGCTTTAACGCAGGGATTTTCTTTGGCAATGCTGATCAAATCATCCAGGTTTTTTTGGGAACAATACTTTGCATCATGGGGATGAATGCCAACGGATGTGATGATATTTTTATTATTGGCGGCTATTTTAATGGCTTTTAAAGATGTGTTGATATCAATACCGACAATCATGATGCCCTGAACATTTTCATTTTCTGCCCGTTCAATAACATCGTCAAGGTCATTATCATAGCATTTGTCATCAATATGAGAATGGGAATCAAATAATATCATTCTTGTTTTTTACCTCATTTTAACTGGTTGCACTTTTATTTAAATGTTTAAGCCTTCACTGAATGGAAGAAGCCGTTTTACGGTAACAGTGAAGGCTCAATGTAAGGAAAACTGTTATGCAGCACTCCTTGACACAGGCAATTTATAACAGTAAATTCAGTTTCAGTCAATTAAGGACGATGCTAAGTAACCCGATTGTTAAGATATGAACGATAAGAGTAATAAAAATTCAATTATACGGCTGTTTAATGTCAGTAAGAGATTTGGAGGGAAGCTTGCCTTAAAGGACATTACCCTTGATATAGAGCAGGGTGAGCTTATTTTTATTTCAGGCCCTTCAGGAGCAGGAAAGTCAACCCTGCTTAAAATATTGTATCTTGCTGAAAAAGCTTCTGAAGGGCAAATTCTGATTGGCGGTATGAATCTTGCCAGGATCTCTTCTTCAAAACTTCCTTTTTTACGGCGGCGGTTTGGGATGATATTTCAGGATTTTAAATTGATTCCCAACCGGACAGTCTATGAAAATGTAGCTCTTGTATTGGAAGTTGCCGGAGAAAAGCCATCTTTTATTAGAAAAAAAGTAATGCAGGTGTTAAGAACCATTGGAATGGAGAAAAAATTCAAAGCGTTGCCGCCAACTCTTTCAGGAGGCGAGCAGCAGCGGGTTGCCGTGGCCAGAGCGGTTGTCGGGCAGCCTTCTATTATTCTTGCAGATGAACCTACGGGCAGTCTGGACTTAAAATCTGCCCAGATTATTCTTGATTCCTTAATGGAATACCATAAAAAAGGAGCCACTGTATTGATTGTCAGTCACAATCTGCATCTTCTGGAAAGTACTGTGAGGAGCAGAAATGTTGAGATCAGTGAAGGTACAATAAAACGGATTGCAACTATTTGCTAGGACAAAGAGAGAAAATCAAATGATTCATTTTGTGAAAAAAGCCCTGGCAGATATTCATTCAAACCGATTTTTGAATTTAATTACGATTATAACGATTTCCCTTTCAATATTGGTTGTCAGCGTATTTTTGCTTTTTTTTGAAAACGCCAGCAGGGTGATTGAATCATGGAATAAGGGCGGACGGGCAATGATTTATCTAAAAAGTGAATTTAGAATGGATATGCTGCCCAAATTAAAAGTAAAGATCAATACTTTAGGTGATATTGATGAGATAGTTTATATTTCAAAGACCCAGGCCCTTGATAAACTCAAAAAAAACATGTCATCCCAGAGTGCCTTTTTAAAGACTTTAAAAGAAAATCCTCTGCCGGACGCCCTGGAAATCAGGATGAAGTCCTATAATAGCTTTGAGGAAGTCCAAAAGTTTGCTCAAAGTATAAAGGCCATTGAAATCGTTGAAGATGTTGAATATGGTCAGGGCTGGCTGGGCAGGTTTTTAAAAATTTTTAATCTGTTCAAGATTACCGGATATGCCATGTGTACCCTCTTTTTTCTAATCGCATTGTTTATTACGGCAAATACCGTGCGGCTGGCGTTTTATTCCCGGAAACGTGAAATTGAAATCATGCGCCTTGTAGGCGCTACTGAAACATTTATCAAAGCACCATTTTATGTGGAAGGTCTTCTCCAGGGATTTCTGGGAGGCATTCTGGGGATGGTCATCCTTTTGATCACATATCTTGCTGTTTCATCAGGAATCACACAAAGCTTTGCTTCATATATGTATTTTGATATCAGGTTTCTATCTGTTCAAACTATAGCATTAATTATTACCGGATCCATATTTTTAGGTTGGTTTGGATGTTATTTGTCCTTAAAACAAATATTAAAATAGTTTTTTTTGTCGGGTGTATCACCCTTTTATTATCAAGTGCCGGATTTGCCGCTCAGGACAAGGCTCTTGATATCAATGCCAGGATTCAGGCCCAGGAGAAAATGATGGAAACATTTTCTCAAAAAGAGCTTGAAATCATTGAAGATCTAAATAAAATAGATTATGCATTAAATAAAGTCCGTAGAAAAGTCCTGGCACTGTCAGCAGAGATTATGCTGTTGGAAGGGAGGATAGAACCGCTCAGCCGGGACAGGGAACGATTGTCCAGAGAAATTGTCCTGAACCGTGAATATGCAGGGAAAAGGCTCAGGGCGCTTTATAAAATGAATATGATTGGCAGACTGGATGTTGCAGGGCTGCCAACATCTGTATTTGATTTTTTTCTTCAGCAAAATTCAATGAAGCGGATCATTGCATCTGATTTTCATATTCTTGAAAAGCAGAATGGCGATCTTGAAAAGTTTGAAATACTGGAACAGGAGCTGGAAAAAGAAATTCAGGCAAAAACAGCCCTTGAAACAAAACTCAATGGACAAATAAAAATTACTAAAAAAGAGGCCCGGAAAAAGGAATTGATTTTAAAAGAAATCCGCCGGAAAAAGAAACTATCCCTTGCTGCTGTTGAGTCCTTGAAATATGCCGCACTTCAACTGGATAAGCAGATCAGCAGCCTGCAAAAGGGTGAGGTGTCCAGGGCAGGTGACTCCTCTTTTTCAAGTTATCAGGGACAACTGCTGATTCCGGTAAAGGGTAAGATTATTTCAAAATTCGGTCCCTCAAGGATTGGGGATTACAAATCCTTCACTTTTCAAAAAGGAATTGATATAAAGGTGGGAAGGGGTGAACCTGTAAAATCCGTGTTTCGGGGAAAGGTCATGTTTGCCCAGTGGTTGAAAGGTTATGGAAATTTGTTGATTATCAATCATGGAGATAACTACTATACGCTATATGCCCATGTTGAAGAGATTTTCAAACAAAAAGGGGAAAGTGTTGATACAGGTGAAGTAATTGCAACTACAGGTGATACAGGATCAATAAAAGGGGTATGCCTGCATTTTGAGGTCAGGCATCACGGCAAGCCTGTAAATCCTCTGAAGTGGTTAAAAAAAGGAGCGTAAAGATGAAAACCAGATTTTATAAAATATTCAAGTTCGGGTTTTCCGTGGTTGTTGCTGTTTGTGTATTTATATCTGTTGCAGGGTTTAAAAGTCCGTTGCAGGCCAATGATAATACCTATAAGTCATTAAAGCTGTTTACAGATGTTTTGGAAGAACTGGAGAAAAACTATGTGGATGATGTGGACACTGAAGGGTTGATACACAATGCCATTAAAGGCATGGTGGGAAATCTTGATCCGCATTCAAGCTTTATGCCTCCCGAGGCCTTTGATGAACTCCAGGATGATACAAAAGGGGAATTTTCCGGCATTGGTATTGTGATCACCATGAAAGATGCGATTTTAACAGTGGTATCGCCCATTGAAGGAACGCCTGCATATAAAGCCGGTATTCAGGCCGGGGACATCATTATCAGGATTGACGACAAGTCAACAAAAGACATGGCACTTTGGGAAGCCGTTAACATGATGCGGGGTCCAAGGCATGAAATTGTATTGATCACTGTTATCAGAGAAGGTGAACCGGAATCCATTGAATTTTCACTTAAGCGGGATTTGATTCCAATGGAAAGTGTCAGAAGCGTGATGCTGGAACCCGGATATGGATATCTCCGCATTACCAATTTCAGGATGAGTACTTTTGATGATGTAAAAAAGCAATTAGACAAACTGGAGTCGGAAAATAATGAACTAAACGGCCTTGTCATGGATTTAAGGGATAATCCGGGTGGTCTTCTGGATCAGGCGGTTAAAATATCCGATCTTTTTCTTGCCCAGGGTAATATTGTCTCTATTAAAGGAAGGCAGGAAAGAAATACTCAGGTATTTAAAGCATACCCAAGCGATGAAGATCGAAAATATCCCATTGTTGTCCTGATCAACGGCGGGTCAGCCTCAGCCTCGGAAATTGTGGCCGGTGCATTGCAGGATCATTCAAGGGCGTTGATTTTAGGGACGACTTCTTTTGGAAAAGGATCTGTTCAGACGGTGCATCCTTTAAAAGAAGGGTTTGGAATTAAATATACCATTGCAAGATATTATACACCAGATGGAGTATCCATCCAGGCCAAGGGTATTGTACCTGATATAGAGGTGGAATATGAGATTCTTGAAAAAAAAGAAAAAAGGATGTCCGTATTTGACAGAATGATAAGAGAGAAGGATTTAAAAA
This sequence comes from Desulfobacterales bacterium, assembly GCA_019038815.1. Taxonomy (GTDB): domain Bacteria; phylum Desulfobacterota; class Desulfobacteria; order Desulfobacterales; family Desulfobacteraceae; genus Desulfobacula. The sequence goes on from JAHOYS010000319.1 coordinate 7,478, forward strand.
ACAGTTTAAAACCTGAAAAGACAAAGCAACCGGAAAAAATTAAAAAAGAATCAAAGAAACATCAGAGACTTCTTGATACCGATCAGCTTCAACATGATGTGCAAGTTAAAAGAGCCCTTGATATTTTGATAAGCTATGGAGTATTCAGCAAACTAAATGGCAGTTAAAAAAAAGGTTACGCCCAAAAAAAA
>JAHOYS010000238.1 GCA_019038815.1 Desulfobacterales bacterium
CTTCTTTAACTTTTGAAATTCCTGGAATAATGGTTTGTGTTCTGTTTATCCCGCTGATTCGCCTTATCTGCTGGTCTACAAATTCTGCAATGACTTCAGCATCAGATGCCAGAAAATCTTTTTTCAGGACGATTTTTACAAGAATATCAAAAGTGCCATGAACCGAATGAACCTCCTGGGCTTCATCAATGGCAAATAATTTATTTATGACCTTCGTTTCCGTTAATATATTGATATCAATCATAATAAAGGCTGTGATGGTTCGTTTCATTTCAGGATAGTCCGGTGTGGTTTTTTCAATCATGTCCGTTCTGAAGGCTTCCATGTTTCTTGGGATCAGCCGGTCAATACCGATACCATATCTTCTATTGGAGGGTCTCTCCCAATGATGATAGGCAATATAGGTGTAAAGATCGGCAATACTTCTTTGGGGGAAATACCTGGGTAGATTTCCGTTATTTATGATTGTGGCTAAAGGCGTATAAATTGTATTGTACCAATCCTGGGCAGCTTTCTTAAAGTCGGATTTTTTACCCGATATATTGGTTAGATACTTTTTATGATTTTGAATCTGCTTTTCCAAAAAATTGTATTTCCCGACCTCAGTCAGCTTTATTTTTTCAGGTAACCCGGTTTTTTCATAAAACTTAATTTTTTCGATATATAAAAGATTTTCCATGGTGTTTTTTGCTGAAAGCAATTCAATGACTTTTGCCTGGATATCAAATCGCCCCAGTTCTTTTGCTGCTGAGACCCTGTGGTTTCCATCCAGAACATAATAATCATTCCTGATTTGATAGAGTTTTATCGGGGGCAGAAATTTCCCATCCCGCATGGCCTTTTTAATATCGGTAAATCTTTTAACCGATATCTGCTTTTTGGGTCTGAACCGGGAGTCAAAATCATAATACTTTCCAACGCTGCCGATAATTTTTTTAAGACCAATGGTTTTAACGCCATGATCAATGAACTCAACATCTTCTTCTTTTTCCTGCTGCTCGTTAAAAGAACTGACATGATTTTTTTCTTCATCTTCTTTTGAAGAAAAAAGATTCTTAAAAAAATTTATCATGGTTAGGCCTCTAAAATAGTGTACCCACAGGTGTTGATTACTTTTGTCGTATTGACTGTTGTGATTCGTTCTTCATGGCTTTTAAAGTCTTTGTGAATATGACCATGAATAAAATAATCCGGTTTTCTTTTGTCAATTAATTTGACAAAACTTTCAAATCCCATATGGCAGCGGTCTTCGGCATCATGAATGTGTCTTGGCGGTGCATGGGTGACCACTATGTTGATACCGCCTTTCCGCCAGATGGAAAACCACATGCCAAAAATAATTTTTTTCATTTCTCTGTCCGTGTATTGATTCATTCCCCCATTGTACCACATGGATCCTTCAAGTCCCATGATATTCAAAGATTTGAACCGGATAAGTTTTGCATGAATGTTTTTACACCCCACAGGGCTGGATGAAGAGTAACGAATATCGTGGTTGCCTTTTACATAAAAGAGAGGTTTATCAAGCCTGTCCCTTAAAAACGAGAGGTATTCCGGGGCCAGGTCGCCACAGGCAATAATCAAATCTACAGGCTCAAGGGTTTTGTTTTCAACCATTTGAGTCAATGCGTCGTCAATAAAATCCGATACAGTCAGGATTTTTAAATTGTGAGGTTTTGTCTGTTTTGTTTTCATTTGAATAAAAGCATATTAACGCAAGCTTATTACTGCCAAAGTAACGACTATTAGAAATAGCAACATAAAAGTCAAGAAAATAAACCACCGGTTTCTAAAACAAACACCTTTTTGGAATAATTCTTGCCATTTTAAATGATTGTGCTACATATTAGTTTCATTTATATGGTATTATTTTAATTTATATAAGGGTTTATCGTTATTCAACATTAATTTTTAAGGAGAAATAAAGATGAAAAAAGTATTAATTTCGTTGTTTGCAGTTTGTTTTATTTTAATTTCAGCACCCGTATTTGCAGATGATATTAATCTTGCAAAAACATCCACAATAGAATCTATTGTGAAAAGCGGCCAGCTCCGTGTTGGTTTTGAATCCGGTTACCTGCCTTTTGAAATGACAAATACAAAAGGTAAATATATCGGTTTTGACATTGACATGGGAAAAGCGCTTGCAAAAGCCATGGGCGTAAAATGGGTTCCTGTTAATACTGCCTGGGATGGTATTATTCCAGCACTGGTTACAGATAAATTTGACGTTCTTATTTCCGGAATGACTGTTACCCAGGAAAGAAACCTTGCCATTAACTTTAGCGCTCCTTACATTGTTATTGGACAGGCTATCCTTCTTAACAAAAAACATGCCGGTAAAGTATTGTCCTATAAAGATCTGAATGATCCAAAATTTATCATCACTTCAAAACTTGGCACAACTGGTGAGCAGGCTGTGAAAAGAATGATACCAAAAGCTACCTACAAATCCTTTGAAGTTGAAACAGAAGCAGTCATGGAAGTTATCCAGGGCAATGCAGATGCTACTGTATATGATCTTCCTTTAATTGAGATCATGCAGAATGCCCATGGTAAAGGTAAAACCGTTGCCCTTACTGAACCATTTACTTTTGAACCTCTTGCAATGGCCATCAGAAAAGGTGATCCTGATTTCTTAAACTATCTGAATAATTTTTTGCGCCAGTATAAAAATGACGGCAGATATGAAAGAGCCTATGCCAAATGGATTCAGTCTGACAAATGGCAGGCAGATCTGAAAAAATAGTTTTGTAAGAATTAATTTTAGGCCGGCAAAAAATAATTTGCCGGCCTATTTTTTTAAGGCGTAAAAATATATGGAAGAAAAAATATCCAATATCAGTCGGCTGAGCAATCCGACCATTTATAATTTATCTGTTGCCGGCTTTGTAGCGCTCATGATTCTTGTTGTAGGATCTGTATATTATGCAACCGTGACGGTGGACTATCAATGGCGCTGGTTTAAAATACCCAAGTATTTTATGCATCAGAACACAATAACGGTTTATGCGGAAAATGATGGTGAAGTAGAGGCTATAAAAGTCAAAGGCGAAAAAGTTGATATTATAGTCCAGGAAACAAACGGATCCCAGGCCTATACTGTGCCCAAGGGTTCTTTTGACTGGGACGAAGGGGATATGGTATCTCCCGGTGATATTATTGCGGAATATAAGACTGGCTGGGAACCAGGGCTTTTGCTCATTGGTGTCTGGATAACACTCAAAATCAGTGTTGTTGCCACAATTCTTGGAATTCTTATAGGTATTATCGGCGGGGTGGCAAGGGTTTCTAAAACACCGATTCTTAAATGGACGGCCATAACCTATGTTGAAATTATTCGCGGGTCTCCGCTTCTAGTGCAGATCATGATTTTTTATTTTGTTCTGGGAACGACGTTCAATAAAATACTTACCATGAACGGTTTTACCAAGCTTGAGCCGGAATGGTATGGTATTGCCGCCTTGTCAATATTTACAGGGGCTTATGTTATTGAAATAGTCCGGGCAGGGATTGAATCCATTCATCCGGGCCAGGTGGAAGCTGCCCGCTCCAGCGGTATGGGCTCTTTTCAAACAATGTTTTATATTATTCTGCCCCAGGCTTTGAGAACCATATTACCACCTCTGGCAGGCCAGTTTATAAACCTGATCAAGGATTCATCTCTTTTAGGTATGATTTCAGTAAGGGAGTTGACCAAGGCAACCCGTGAAGGAATTACCACAAGCCTCCAGACATTTGAACTCTGGTTCATGTGTGCGATTCTTTACCTTATCATGACCTTTACACTTTCCATGTTTGTTCAATATCTGGAACGGAGGGCAGCCACAAGATGATTGAAATAAAAAATTTATATAAAACCTTTCATGTCCCTCATGAGGTTAAAGCTCTTGTTGATGTTTCAAACAAGATTGAAGCCGGAGAAGTTGTGGTTGTGATCGGGCCTTCAGGTTCTGGGAAAAGTACTTTTTTAAGAAGCCTGAATCGCCTGGAAACAGCAGAACAAGGGCAGATCTTCGTGGATGGTGTGGATATCTTTGATCCAAAGACTGATATCAATAAGATTCGGGCTGAGATGGGAATGGTGTTCCAGTCTTTTAATCTTTTTCCACATAAGTCTGTATTGGGTAATGTAACTCTTGCCCAGAAACTTGTAAGAAAAAGAGGAAAAAAAGAACGCCATGAAAAAGCCATGATGCTGCTTGAAAAAGTTGGTATTACTGATAAGGCAAAGGCATTCCCGGAAAATCTTTCAGGCGGGCAGCAGCAGCGTGTGGCTATTGCAAGAGCTTTGGCAATGGATCCTAAGATTATGCTCTTTGACGAACCCACATCCGCCCTTGATCCTGAAATGATCGGGGAAGTCCTGGATGTTATGAAAACCCTTGCTAAAGAAGGCATGACAATGGTTTGTGTCACTCATGAAATGGGATTTGCAAGAGAAGTAGGAGACAGGGTCATTTTTATGGATGAAGGCAGGATCGTTGAAGAAGGAACCCCGGAACATTTTTTTGTCAGTCCTGATCACGATCGGACAAAGCTTTTCTTAAAACAGATTTTGTAGGCCAAAAATATCATGACACAATACACCATTCATCCTGTTGTCATGGGAACAAAAGTTTTTGATAAAAGTATGATGACCTATCAATACGGTCAGGGTGAGCAGTATACCATCCCCATTTATACATGGGTGGTAAAAGGTGGTGATAAAAACATTCTCGTGGACACAGGGGAGATGAGCCCAATCTTGTCAAAGGACAGGGAAGATGCCATTGGCGGCAAAATTTTTACCTTTGAAAAGGGGCTTGAAAAACATGGTTTAACTCCATTGGATATTGATATTGTTATTCACACCCACCTTCATATGGATCATTGTGAAAATGATTATAAATGTGAAAATGCCAGATTTTATATCCATGAAAAAGAACTTGAGTCTATTCATGATCCCCACCCTCTCGATTACCGTTATCTGGAAGACTATATTGATGATATTGAAGAAAACAATCAGATTGAAATCATTAAAGAAGATTGTGAAATCTTAAAAGGTATTAGTGTCAGGCATACACCTGTTCATACAAAAGGCGGGTTAACGGTTTATATCGAAACAAAAAAGGGCATTGCTGCCATCACCGGATTTTGTGTGATTGATGAAAATTATGACCCGCCCCTTGAAATTAAAGGTATGGAAATGGATGTGATTCCACCTGGCACCCATGTGGATGTTTACAGAGCCTATGATATTATGAAACAGGTTCAAAAACAAGCCGATATCCTCATCCCCTTGCACGAACCAAGGTTTGCATCCATAGAATCAATTGGTTAATCATAGCAGTTCCAAACGCCTGTATGTTGAAATTCAACCAGGCGTTTGGGCGTTTTGAGTCTCTTCAATAACTCCCCTCAAGAAATCATCACAGTCTGAATAATTTAAAAATTTGGAATAAACTAAAAAGTAACATTATTATTTAATTATACTTTACAATATACCACAATGTATTACCTTGTATTAAATAAGGAAAGGGATTCGTATGTTGTTAACTATACGCAATAAAGAGAAAATTTAAATAAGGAGAGGTATATGCGGAAAGAGGAAACCAAAAAAATATTGGTAAGCGCTAAGGATCGCACCATGTGTGAAGCCACGCAGCAGATGCTTGAAAAAGCAAGGAGAGATGGTGTTAAACTGGATCTTGACCGCGGGTATGAAATGAAGCCCTGTCCTATCGGCGTGGAATCTGCCTGCTGTAAACATTGTTATATGGGCCCCTGCCGGTTAAACCCGAAAGATCCCTATAAAAAAGTAGGGGTTTGCGGCGCAACAATTGATACGATCATGGCACGAAATTTTGGACGAAACGTGGCAGCAGGATCATCTTCCCACAATGATCACGGAAGGCATATTCTTGGACTGTTCAGAGGTATTCTTGATGGTAAGGTCAAGAACTTTACCATTGATGACACCAACAAGCTTGAAAGGGTAGCCAAGTCCATTGGTATTGATGTTAAGGGTAAAGAGGTTCAAGACGTTGCAAAAGAACTCTGTGATGAGCTTGAAAAAACATTTTCCAATGTTGATGGTGAAATGCCTTTTACCAGACGGGCGCCGGAGGCGACTCAAGAGTTGTGGAGAAAGGAGGGCGTCATGCCCAGGGGGGCCATGCTTGAAGTCATGGAATTGATGAGTCGGACCCATATCGGATGTGATCAGGATTATAATAATTTGATGAAACAGATCTCCAGGACGGCCCTTGCTGACGGATGGGGCGGTTCCATGGTGGCGACAGAGCTTTCAGATATCATTTTTGGAACCCCTTCTCCAACCCTTGCAGATGTGAATATGGGAGTTTTAAAGGAAGACCATGTGAATATTATTGTACATGGCCATGAACCTGCCATGTTTGAAGGCATGCTGGCTGCTGTAAATGATTCTTTTTTTATAGAAGAAGCCAAAGCCAAGGGTGCCGAGGGGATTAATCTTGTAGGAATGTGCTGTTCCGGTGCGGAAATGATGTCCCGTCACGGGGTTCCCCATGCCGGCAGTTTCGGATCAACAGAAGCCGTTATTGTTACCGGTGCCGTGGATGCCATGGTGGTTGATATTCAGTGCATTAAACAGGGGCTGGCAGAAGTGGCAAAATGTTATGACACCCATTTGATTACCACAAACCCAAGAGCACATATTGAAGGAGCCACCCATATTGAGTTTGATGAACGTGATCCAAGGATTTGTACAGATGAGGTTCTTTCAAAGGCCATTGCCAGATTTGCAACAAGGAAAATGCCCATAGAAATTCCAAAACAGATCCAGACCGGTGTCCACGGGTTTACCCATGAATATATTGAATACATGCTGGGTGGAACCTTCAGGGGCAGTTATTCTCCTTTGAATGAAAATATTATTAATGGAAGAATCCGGGGCGTCGCAGGTGTTGTTGGATGTACAAATCCAAAGGTCAAGCAGGATTCCATCCATATTGAATTGGTAAAAGAACTGATTAAAAATGATGTTCTGGTACTTCAGACAGGGTGTTCACAAATATCTCTTGCCAAGGCAGGATTCCTCGTTCCCGAGGCAGCCCCTCTCGCGGGCCCCGGTCTTTCAGAAGTCTGTGAAACCGTAGGAATGCCACCGGTTCTGGGGTTGGGTTCATGCGTGGATAATACAAGGATTCTTATTGCAGCATCAGCCATGGTAAAAGCCGGTGGTCTTGGAAACAGCATTGCAGACCTTCCGGCTGCAGGATGTGCACCTGAATGGATGAGTGAAAAGGCCTTGGCCATTGGCCAGTATTTTGTGGCCTCGGGAGTATATACGGTTTTTGGCATCGGGTTTCCATCCATCAAAGAGACAAAATTCCATAATCTTTTGTTTGAAGGTCTTGAAAAACAGGGGTATGGAAAATGGGGAACGGCCAAAGATCCCATTGAAATCGCCAGGATGATGATCGCCCATATTGACAAGAAGCGGAAACAGCTCGGTATTGACAAGGCAAGGGAAAGAACCCTTGTGGATATGTCAGATCGGCGAGATCTGGCATCTTGATTGAATGGGGTCAGGCTTTCCTATTGTGGTTACTGAGCTCAATAAGGAAAGCCTGACCCCACCCTCTAAAAGCTTAAACTCTCATTTATTTTTGGAATAA
>JAHOYS010000301.1 GCA_019038815.1 Desulfobacterales bacterium
TTCCCATTTCAAGGAAGAGGTATGACTTCGGTCAATTATTTCATCAAAATTATATGTCATATAGTTTCTCGTGCTCCTAAATTATTGTAGCTTTAAATTTAAAAAGATCATCTTAACATGGGGAAGAAAAAAGAAAAGATTTAATTGATACAATTGATTCTAAAATTTTTCCATACTGTTATGATGATTCTACCCCGAAAGACTGTAGCTGGGATCAAACTACATTTTTTAAACTGAAACAAATCTGTTGTAGATATTTGTATAAATGATACAATGAAAACGATAGGTGAGACAGTGCAGATCAATTATAAATCGAATATTCATTTTATTAAATACGAAAGGCTACAGGCCTATAAGGAGAAATAATGGGCAAAAAGGACATCATTAAAATCCTTCATAATTATAAACAAGATGTCGCAGATCAATACAATATTCTTACAATTGGTATTTTTGGCTCAGTGGCTCGTGATGAGGCTGAGGAAGACAGTGATGTAGATGTGGTCGTTCGTATATCAGAACCGGACTTGTTTATGCTCGCAGGCATTAAAAATGATTTGGAGAAAAGGCTTCGAAGACCGGTGGATATTGTTACATACAGGGACACTATGAATCCATTTTTAAAAAAAAAAATAGATAGTGAGGTCGTATATGCTTGATACAGAGCTTGTTTTAGAAGTCCTTCGACAGATAGAAGAAGCTGCCCAAAGGATCATTGACCGCTTTCAGGCCATAAACGCGCCAGGTGACTTTTCTGATACAACAACAGGAATGGAAAAAATGGATGCCATCTGCATGATGTTGATCGTCATAGGAGAATCACTAAAAAATCTGGATAAAATTACAAATCAAAAATTTTTATCACAGTACCCGGAAGTTGATTGGATAAAGGCGAAGGGGATGCGGGATATTATTACACACCACTATGCTGACATTAATGCCGAAACAATATTTTTTACATGTGAGAGAAAAATACCTCAACTTTTTAGTACCATTCAAAAAATGATAAGGGATTTAAAAATTTGAGTTAGTTTGTATTTTTTTGAATTTCTCAATGGCCTTACTTATTTTGATTTAAGTTTTACCTGTCTACAGACAAACAGCAAGGTTGAATCATGAACACAAATGAGAAAATTGATCATATCAGGCAATTGATGAGAGACGGCAATATCGCCGCCGTTATTATTCCAAGTGATGATCCTCATCAAAGTGAATATGTTGCCGAACACTGGCAGGCAAGAAAGTGGCTTACCGGGTTTTCAGGCTCTGCCGGAACGGCTGTTGTCACCCTGGAACACGCAATTTTATGGACCGATTTCAGATATTATATCCAGGCTGAAAAACAAATTTCAGGGTCCCGGTTTGAGTTGTATAAAATGGGGGAGCCGGATGTCCCAACATTTCAAAAATGGTTGATCAATACTTTGAAGCCGGAAGATACTATTGGTATTGACGTAAATATGTTCAGCATGGCTGATGTGAAAAAGTATAAAACTCAATTCGAGGCTAAAGGGCTTTTGCTGGATACAGATATTGATTTTATAAAGATACTCTGGACAGGCCGGCCGGCCAGGCCCATGTCAACGGCATTTTCCCTGTCAGAAAAATTTGCCGGAAAAAGCAGGAAGGATAAAATCAGGGAAATCCGCAAACAAATGGATGCTTTGGATGCATCATATCATTTAATGGCAACTCTTGATGATATCGCCTGGACACTGAACCTTCGGGGGCAGGATGTTCATACAAATCCTGTTAATATCGCGTTTTTATTGGTTGCCTCTAAAAAGGTATCTTTGTTTTTAAGTTATGGGAAAATTGATAATGAGCTTGCTAAAGAGTTGAAACGCGATAGCATAGAGATTGCTGGATATGAAGGCATAACCGCTGCTTTATCGAAAATTCAGGACGACAGAATAATTCTGGTTGATCCTGAAAATACCAATTACAGACTGTATCAGGCTATCAACAAAAAATGTAAAATTGTTGAAAAGCCCAACCCGGCTATTGCCCTTAAAGCTATAAAAAATGATATTGAGATCGCTCATTTGAAACACACGGCAGTAAAAGATGGTGTGGCTGTTGTAAACTTTCTTTTCTGGCTTGAACATCAGCATGAAGATACGCAGATTACCGAACAATCTGTTGCCGATAAGCTTTATGCGTTTCGAAAAGATCAGGAGTTATTTGTTGATAACAGCTTTGATCCGATCATGGCCTATCAGGAGCATTCAGCCATGTGTCACTATTCGGCTACTAAAGAAACAGATGCAGTCATTGGTAATACAGGCATGTTTTTGACAGATTCAGGCGGGAACTATTTTACCGGTACCACAGATATCACGCGGACCATTTGCCGGGGAGAGCCGTTAAAGCAGGCAATAACAGATTATACCCTGGTACTGAAAGGTCATATTTCTGTGGCAACAGCCCTGTTTCCAAAAGGCACCAAAGGCTTTCAGATTGACACGCTCTCAAGGCAGTATTTATGGAATAAGGGTTTGGATTTCGGTCATGGTACAGGCCATGGCGTGGGCTTTTTTTTGTGTGTTCATGAAGGCCCTGCAAAGATAAGTCCCCATCCCATTGATGTTAAACTTGAAAAAGGCATGGTGCTGACCAATGAACCTGGTATTTACAGGGAGGGAGCTTACGGCATAAGACTGGAAAATATGATTCTTGTGGACCATGCCTTTGAAAATGAGTTTGGAACATTCATGAAATTTGAGACCCTGACAAATTGTCATTTTGAAAGAAATTTGATAGACATAAACCTGCTGTCCAAAGATGAAAAAGAATGGATCAATACCTATCATGCCAGGGTGTATGACAAGTTGTCCCCCAATCTGGATCAGGATGTGGCATCCTGGCTCAAGGAAAAAACAAAGGCGATATAATTGTTATAACCCTTTAATGGGTTTACACCTGATGACTTGAGGGAAACATCCATAAAAAACATGGCATGCTTTTTGAAAGTTATTGAATCATATAAATCATGGATAGTAGTTGTACCATGTGAAAGAGAACTAATATACTATATAAAATAAGGAGAAAAATTATGGTTAGCTGGCTATGTAATAAATGCGGGTATACGCTTGAAGCTGATACTCCGCCTGAAGAGTGCCCATCATGTAAGAGTGAATGTTCCTTTGTGGATAATTCATGCTATACACCTGATTGTGCGGGAAAGCCCAATGACCCTCAGATCAAGACAGAGAAATAAAAAAGCACTATTCGCTTGGATGCCATGGATAGGGATGGCCTTGAGACAGATTTGTATTGTTAATAAAAAATGAAAAGGAATTTAAAATGGTAGAGCCCAGGGATATGTATCAATGTCAGACAGTTAATTGTGGTTATATTTACAATCCGGAGAAAGGGGATAGAAAAGGAAAGATTGCAAAAGGAACAAAATTTGAGGATCTTCCCGATGACTGGAAATGTCCTGTATGCGGAGCCAGTACCAAGGCATTTAAATCGCTTGGTTAAGCTTAACGTATTGAGAACAAACTTTTTTAACTAAGGCATAAAGCCAAAAAGGAGGAATTGGTATGAAATGGATGCAGTTTTTGACACCGGCCAAATCATTGGATTTTGATGAAACTAACGCATATATTTCTCAGCACCCGGGAGATAAGATAACGATCCTGGATGTCAGGCAGCCTTCAGAATACCAGGAAAGCCATATCCCGGGAGCCACCCTGATCCCTTTGCCCCAGCTTTCTGACAGGCTTGATGAGCTTGATCCTGAAAAACCCACCCTTGTCTACTGAGCTGTTGGCGGGCGCAGCCGTGTTGCTGCTCAGATGCTTGCAGGAAAAGGGTTTAAAAAAGTGTTTAATGTCGCAGGCGGGATAAAGGCATGGCATGCTAAAACAGCTATTGGCCCGCAGGATCTTGGAATGGATCTTTTCACCGGCAAAGAGGAGCCGCTGGATGTGTTAAAGGTGGCCTATTCACTTGAACAGGGATTGTACGACTTTTATATTGTCATGGAAAAAGAAGCAGAACATGAGAAAGTGAAAGACCTTTTTGGCAAATTATCTGAAATTGAAGTGAAACATCAGATGGCTATTTATACCGCATACAATGATATCAGCGATGAGGAACCGAGCAAAGATGAGTTTGAAAAAATGGTTGAAATAAAGGCATTGGAAGGAGGACTTTCTACCAGGGAATATATTGATCTTTTTAACCCTGACCTTACTTCTGAAACCGACGTGATTTCCCTTGCCATGTCAATAGAAGCCCAGGCTCTGGATCTTTATCAAAGAGTCTCTTCAAAAATAGAAAATCCGCAATCAAGGGATATTATAAATCAGATTGCCAATGAAGAAAAAGCACACCTGGCAAGCCTTGGTAAACTTATGGACAGCCTTTAATCAGGAGGCGGTAAAATGAGAAAACATCTTGTACTCGTCGGGGGAGGTCATGCTCATATGATGACCCTTGAAAATATCGGCAGGTTTGTTGAAAAGGGGTTTAAAGTTACCGTGATAGGCCCTTCTTTTTACCACTATTATTCCGGCATGGGGCCCGGGATGCTGGGCGGGACATACACGCCTTCCGATATCAGGTTCGCCACAAGAGATGTGGTGCAAAAACAGGGAGGAATCTTTGTAAAGGATAAAGTTGTCCGGATTGATCCGGATAAAAAAGAGATTTATACTAAGACAGGGCATACCTTTACCTATGATGTTCTCTCTTTTAATGCGGGCAGCTATGTTCCCATGCAGGCAACTCCAGATGACCCGGAGGATCAGGATAATATTTATTCTGTAAAGCCCATTGAAAAGCTGATGGAGGCAGCGGATAAACTCAAAGCCCTGTTTACACAAAAAAAGATTATCGTCAGTATTGTAGGTGGCGGCCCTTCATCTGCCGAAGTTGCAGGAAATGTGTGGCAGCTGGCAAAAAAAGTAAACCGGCATATTCCGGATATTCATATTTTTGCCGGCAAAAAATTTATGGCAAGATTTCCTGAAAATATTAGATCAAGAGTGATCTCATCACTTCTCAACCGGGGTATTCAAATCCTTGAAACAGGTTATGTAAAAGAGATTAAACCCGATGAGATCCGTCTTGAATCAGGCGATACATTCTCTACGGATTTTATCTTCATGGCGCTGGGTGTCAGACCCTCCACTATCTTTGAGGAATCAGGCCTGCCCGTCGGGCCGGATAAAGGACTTTTAGTGAATAAATACCTGCAGTCTGTAAAATACCCAGATATATTCGGCGGAGGCGACTGTATTTACTTTAAAGACCAGCCTCTGGACAAGGTTGGGGTATATGCTGTCCGTGAAAATCCTGTCCTGCTGCATAACCTTCTGGCAAGTCTTGAAGGTGGTGACCTTGAAGCATTTGATCCAGGGCCTGAATATCTTTTGATTTTTAATGTGGGCGGTGGGTTTGGCGTATTTAAGAAAAAAGGTCTGGTGTTTGGCGGGAAGATTGCATTTGTGATTAAAGACTATATTGATCGTAAATTTATGAAGAAATTTCAGGGCATTGAAAAAGTGTTATAGGTTTATCAGGAAAATACAAATGAAAAAAAGTTTGGGATTTAAAATTATATTGCTGCTTTTCATTGCAGGTTCAATCTGGATATTTTTTTTGTTTGATCTGAATCAGTATTTTTCGCTGACCAACCTTAAGAATGAACTGGCTGCCTTTAAAGAATACTATGGACAGCATAAAGCCCTGACCATGCTGATTTACATGGCCGTCTATATTCTCATGGCTGCGTTATCTCTGCCCGGAGCAGTCATTATGACACTGGCCGGCGGTGCATTATTCGGCCTTTTTTATGGGACCCTTCTTGTTTCCTTTGCAAGCACCATAGGCGCAACCTTAGCTTTTTTATTTTCCCGGTATATATTCAAAGACTGGGTCCAGCATAAGTTTTCTTCAAAGCTTTCTGCCATTAATAAAGGAATAGAAAAAGAGGGTGGATTTTATCTGTTTACCTTAAGACTTGTGCCGCTTTTTCCATTTTTTGTGATCAACCTTGTTATGGGGCTGACCACTATTCGCACTTTTGTTTTTTATATTGTTTCTCAATTAGGAATGCTTCCGGGAACAATTGTATTTATCAATGCGGGAACCCAGCTTGCAAAAATAGAATCAGCCAGCGGAATTTTATCATTAAATATTATTCTTTCCTTTGTTTTATTGGGTATTTTTCCGATTATCGCAAAAAGGTTCGCGGCAGATGTAAGACAGCAGAAAGTATTTTCAAAATTTTCAAAACCGGAAAACTATGATTATAATCTTGTGGTGATTGGTGCAGGGTCTGCCGGGCTTGTGGCATCCTATATTGCAGCTGCTGTCAAGGCAAAAGTCGCTTTGATTGAAGAGCATAAGATGGGGGGAGACTGTCTGAATACCGGGTGTGTTCCAAGCAAGGCGCTGATTGCCAGTGCCAAACTACTTTCTTATGTTAAAAGAGCAAAAGAATTCGGGTTTGATAAGGCTTCAATTGATTTTGATTTTGCAACGGTCATGGAGCGGGTTCAATCCATTATTAAAAAAGTGGAGCCCCATGATTCAATTGAACGGTATACAGGATTAGGCGTGGATTGTATCCGGGGCAGGGCAAAGATTGTATCTCCTTTTAAAGTAAAGGTGAATGATAGAATTTTAACTACAAAAAATATCATTGTTGCCACCGGTGCAAAGCCCATGGTTCCCGACCTGCCGGGGCTGGAAAAGATAGATTATCTTACCTCGGACAATATCTGGGATATCAGAACATTACCCGAAAACCTGGTGGTATTGGGTGCAGGCCCCATCGGGTGTGAGCTGGCACAGGGATTTTCAAGATTGGGATCAAATGTGACCCTTGTCCAACGAGGCTCTCAGATTATGAAAAAAGAAGATCCCGATGCAGCACAGATGGTTTTAGAACGGTTCCGGGCAGAAGGGATAACGGTTCTTTTAGAACATTCAGCAAAGGAAATTGAGGTTTCAGGTGAAGGAAAGCAGTTGATTTGTGAACATGATGGAGAACAGGTCAGGATCATATTTGATGAAATTTTGATTGCCCTGGGAAGAACCCCGAATGTCAATGGATTTGGTCTGGAAGAACTGGGAGTTGAACTTGCCCCAGGTAAACATATTGAAACCAATGAATTTTTACAGACCAATTTTCCTAATATTTATTGCAGCGGAGATGTTCATGGTCGGTATCAGTTCACGCATACAGCCGCCCATGAATCCTGGTATTCTGCGGTCAACGCACTGTTTGGCAGATTTAAAAAATTCAGCGTGGATTACAGCACCATTCCATGGGCCACCTACACTGATCCTGAAGTAGCAAGGGTTGGTTTGAATGAGACAGATGCCAAACTTGCCGGTATGGATTATGAAATGGTTAAATATGGAATTGATGGCCTTGACCGGGCCATCGCAGACTCTGAAGATCATGGGTTTGTAAAGGTTTTGACCGTGCCTGGAAAGGATAAGATATTAGGGGTCACTATTGTGGGGAATCATGCGGCCGATGTGATAGCAGAGTTTGTCCTTGCAATGAAGCATGGAATAGGTCTGAATAAGATTTTAGGAACAATTCATATTTACCCGACAATGGCTGAAGCCAACAAGTATGCGGCAGGCTTGTGGAAAAAAAATCATGC
>JAHOYS010000156.1 GCA_019038815.1 Desulfobacterales bacterium
TTTAAGATTAAAAAAGGAAACAATCAAAAATAGCAGGTGCTTTTATTGAAGTCAAATAATTCAGAAAGTTGAGCAGCTCGCAGAACTATAAAACCTTTCGATAAATCATTCTTTTAATTTCAGGAAGAAACCTCTTTTTTTGCTTTGACCAGAATCTTTATACCTGATCAGGTGGAATAATACAAATTGTTTGACACCATCTGGTTCTGTCATATAGAATATGCGATTAAATACAATCGCTGGAATGACGATCAGATAAAGATCTTACAACATATTGCAATTATTTAAAAAAACTGGCGGACCAACCCCAAGGAAAAACCATGACAAAATAGATTAAAAAAGGAGAGCTTGCGTGATGAATACATCAACAATCATTGGTATGGTCAACAATGCCGCACTCTTACTGACCCTGGGATTATTGTATGACATGGTTGGATATAAGCCGCAAGGCAGAAAGCCTTCTATTCAACAGGCCGGCATAGGTGTCATCCTGGGCGCCATCGGTATCGCGGTGATGTTGACACCCTGGCAGTTTACACCGGGAGTCGTGTTTGATACTCGATCCGTACTGCTGAGTGTGTCAGGGCTTTTCTTTGGTGTGATCCCCACGCTGGCGGCGACGTTGATGACAGGAGCTTTACGCCTGTACAATGGAGGGGCTGGAGTGTGGACAGGGGTCGGGGTTATTATTACATCAGGGGCTATTGGCGTGGCATGGCGGCATTTCCGCGTCCGCAAATCAGCAGATATTTCCATCCGCGAATTATATTTTATGGGGCTGGTCGTTCACATTGCCATGCTGCTGTGGATGTTCACACTGCCTTGGTCGATAGCTCTCAGCGTACTGTCCAATATCAGCCTGCCGGTGATGGTGATTTATCCTGTGGGTACCGCTCTCCTGGGAAAATTAATGGTGAATTTGGGAGCACGGAAACTGATGGAAGAAGAATTAAAGTTTTCCACCCAGCAACTTAAAGCAAATAATCAACAGTTAATTGCAGGCGAACAGGAACTAAAAAAAGAAAAAGAATTCTCCGATAAAATAGTTAAAACAAGCAGTGCCGTTATTGTCGGTCTTAACAAAGATCATTTGATACGAATTTTTAATAAAGGTGCAGAAAAAATCACAGGCCGCACAATGGCAGAAGTAATAGATAAAGATTGGTTTGAAATATTTTTCCCGCCGGAAAGATTAGAAGAAATGAACAAAGTGTGGAAAGATGCCTGGGGTATTTCTTCTCATTACTATATAAATTCAATTCTGTCCAAAACAGGTGAAGAAAAAATAATTTCCTGGCAAACAACTGGAATATATGAAGACAAAGATGACAGGAAACACTTATTGATCTCTATCGGAGAGGACATCACTGAACGTAAAAAAGCAGAAGATGAATTAAAAAAACACCGGGATCACCTGGAAGAATTAGTAAAAGAACGAACAGAAGAAATAGAAGAAAAAACCACTAAACTTGAAAAATCCCAGAACTCCCTTACGCTTCTCCTGGAAGATGTGAATGAATCACGAGCAGAATTGGACCGTTCAAATAAAAACCTGGAAGCTGCCAACAGGGAGCTGGAAGCCTTTTCCTATTCGGTTTCCCATGATCTGCGCACACCGCTGCGAACTATAGATGGATTTTCTCAAATTTTATTGGAAGACTATTCTGATGTTCTGGATAAAAAGGCAATACATTATTTAAATAGAGTTAGAGTGGGAACACAAAATATGGGTCGCCTGATCGATAACCTTTTAAACCTTTCCCGTATCGGGCGACAGGAAATGATAAAGAAAGATTTAAGAATTGAAAATATTGCCGAAAAAGTTTATAGATCGCTGAAACAGGAAAGGAAAGATCGAAAAATAAAATTTTCTGTTAATAAGTGTCCGCCGGTTCTTGCTGACCCTGATCTCCTACAGATAGTGCTTATCAACCTTATTTCCAATGCGCTGAAATTCACACGAAATAAAAAAATTGCCGAAATTGAAATAGGTGCACAGACACAAGACAACCAGGCTGTATTTTATGTAAAAGATAATGGAGTTGGTTTTGATATGAAATATGTTGATAAATTATTTTCTCCATTTCAAAGACTTCATCATGAATCTGAATTTGAAGGAACCGGTATCGGGCTGGCAATTGCCCAGAGGATAATTGCAAGGCACGGGGGAAAAATCCGGGTAGATTCAGCCCCTGACAAGGGAACGATATTCTACCTGACATTAAAAGAAACATAAAGGAGCTAACATGAATCCGAAAGACGTAAAAATCCTCCTGGTAGAGGATAATCCCGATGATGTGGAATTAACATTAAGAGCCTTTGAAAAACACAATCTTACCAATGAAATAATCATTGCCAGAGATGGTGAGGAAGCATTGGATATTATGTTTCAACGAAATGGTAAAAACCCGGACCACTGGGTTCCTGATCTGATATTGCTCGACCTGAAACTGCCCAAAGTAAATGGCATTGAAGTTCTGGAACAATTAAAAACAGACTCTGGAACAAAAATGATACCTGTGGTAGTTCTTACCTCATCAAAAGAGGAAAAAGATCTGGTAGAAAGCTATCGTCTCGGTGTAAACAGTTACATCCGGAAACCAGTTGATTTTGAAAAATTTATTGCTGTGGTAATGCAATTAGGCCTTTACTGGCTGTTATTGAACGAAGCACCACTCAGAAAATAATTGACACCTGTAATTAAGGGAAACACCATGGATAAAAAGCCATTGACCCTGTTAATTCTTGAGGACAATCCTGATGATGCAGAATTGGAAATAAAAGAACTTGAACGTAAAGGATTTGTTTTAGACTGGAAAAGAGTAGAAACAGAAAAAGACTTTAAAAAAGCTCTTACAGAAAAACCCGACCTTATTCTGGCAGATTATAAGCTTCCTTCTTTTAGTGGCCCGGAAGCTTTAAAAATACAGCAGGAATTACACCCTGATATTCCTTTCATTATCATTACCGGCAAAGTGGGCGAAGAACAGGTTGTGGAATGTATGAAAGCCGGTGCCATAGACTATGTCCTGAAAGACAGGCTCTCCCGCCTTGCTCCGGTTGTGGAGCGTGCCTTAAAAGAAGCAGAAGAAAGCAGGGAACGAAAAAAAACAGAAGAAAAACTTCTAAATATTTTAGAAAACAGCACAAACCTTTTTTATTCTCATACGCCGGATCATTTAATCACCTATGTCAGCCCACAGGTTGAAAACATTTTAGGATATACTCAAAAAGAAGCAATGGGTAAATGGACAGAACTGGTATCTGAAAATCCTCTAAATAAGATCGGATTCAACTATACTGTAGAAGCAATAAAGACAGGCAAGCGTCAACCAGCTTATGAACTGGAACTTATTAAAAAAAACGGGGAGAAGATTTGGACAGAAGTTCGTGAATCACCTGTGGTTAAGGAAGGAAAAACAGTTTCAATTGTAGGAGCACTTACTGATATCACCGAACGTAAGCTGGCAGAGAATTCATTAAAAGAATCACATGAGACATTTCTTACTGTTTTGGACAGCATTGATGCCACGATTTATGTTGCTGATATGGAAACCTATGAAATCTTGTTCATGAATAAACATATGAAAGACAAGTTTGGGGCGGATTTTACGGGGAAAATTTGCTGGGAGGTCTTCCGTCATGAATCTGGCCCCTGCTCCCATTGTACCAACGACAATTTGCTTGATCAAGAGGGAAATCCCACAGGTGTTAAGGTGTGGGAAAATTACAACCCGGTTGTGGGAAGATGGCACATAAATTATGACCGGGCAGTCAAGTGGACGGATGGTCGTTATGTCCGATTACAGATAGCAACCGATATTACCCAGTTAAAGGAAATGGAATCCCGGCTCCAGCAGGCTCAGAAAATGGAGTCAATCGGCACCCTTGCAGGTGGTATAGCCCATGATTTTAATAATATTCTTTTCCCGATTTTAGGCCATGCCGATATGTTATTAGCGGATATCCCTGAAGACAGTCCATTCCGGGACAGCCTGGATAAGATTTTTACCAGTGCCTTGAGAGCCAAGGAACTGGTAAGACAGATCCTCACATTTGCCCGTCAAGAGAGCGGTGAATTGATGTTGATGAAGATGCAGCCCATTATCAAAGAAGCATTAAGACTTATCCGGTCGACCATCTCCACAACAATTGACATCACACAGGATATCAAATCTGACTGTGGTATCATCAAAGCAGATCCCACACAAATTCATCAGATTGTAATGAACCTTGCAACCAATGCCTATCATGCCATGGAAGAAACAGGTGGGGAACTGAGAGTCGGCCTCAAAGAAGTTGAATTAGGAGAACATGATGTCATAAGTCCTGATCTGGAACCTGGAGCCTATGCCTGTCTATCTGTATCAGATACCGGCACCGGCATGAGTAAAGATGTGATACAAAAAGTCTTTGACCCGTTCTTTACGACCAAAGAAGTAGGCAAGGGAACCGGAATGGGACTGTCGGTTGTCCACGGAATTGTTAAGGGCATGGGTGGCAGTATCCATGTATACAGCGAGCCTGAAAAAGGAACGGAATTCAAAGTTTATTTTCCAATAGAAAAAAGCTCTTTTGAAAAACAGAGTATCCAACCTGAAGAGCCTGTCTTGGGCGGTACAGAGCGAATTCTGCTTATAGATGATGAAGAAGCCATCATTACAATGGAAAAACAGGTGTTAAAACGCCTGGGATATCAGGTTACATCACGTACCAGCAGTATTGAAGCGCTTAAAGCTTTTCAAGCTAACCCTGACAGATTTGACCTGGTCATCACTGATATGGCAATGCCGAATATGGCTGGGGACAAACTATCGGTTGAATTGATCAAAATACGCTCTGATATCCCTATACTGCTTTGCACGGGGTTCAGTGAAAACATATCTGAAGAAAAGGCGGCATCTCTGGGAATTATGGGGTTTCTATTTAAACCGATTGTGATGAAGGATCTTGCACAAAAGATACGTGGAGTGCTGGATAAAGATAAAAATTTAGTATATTAAAATAAAAAAAATCAAAGGGATAATGGTTATATAATAACAGCTTCCTTTGTTTTCACCCAGCCGACTTTGCCTTTTGAAAACAATATTTTTAAATAGCCGTCTCTTTGTTCTTCAACACTTACCTTGGTTCCTGCATGAAGGCTGAACAATTTTGTAGAGGTGTCTGCCACACCTGAACGAACCGCTGCTTCTTCCAGCACAATGACTGCATTCAGCCGGACAGACCGTTTATAGTAATTCACGCAGGTTATGGCTGTGACCAGAATAAATATGACACAGAGGATGATGCCGGTTCCTGAAAAAACTCTTTGTTTTTTCACAACTTTAATTGCTGCCCATGTAAAAAAAATAAAAGAAAAGAAAATAGCTGTAATCTGAATTGTTTTTGCAGGGATCAGGTTATCCCAGAAAAAGAGAATATCCATGATATCCATTGAATTTTCTTTTTTATCTTTCACAAGGGTGTTGGCATACTCAAGGTTAAAATTCAGGTCAGGATCATTGGGGGCCAGAACTTTTGCTCTTTCATACCATAAAACAGCATGACCGATATCATTGGCTTTCAGGTATGCATTTGCAATGTTATAAAAAAGATAAGGATTTTTGACAGGGCTTTTTGCAACCGCTTCAAACTTTCTGGCTGCCTGCTTGAAATGACCGGCCTTGTAACTTTTAATCCCGTCTATAAATGTGGCTGTGGGATCAGCCATTGCTTTTTGCGGGACAAAAGAAAACACCCCCAGACAAACCAATGCAAAACAAAACAGTTTCATTGCCTGTTTTGTCTTTGCCAAAAGCTGTTTTGCTTTATTTTCATCAATCTGCCTGCCGCCGAACCGGACAGATTCAATTGTTTGAAGCAGATTGGTGATCTTATCTATCCGGACGTTATCAACATTGGCCCTGCTTAAAATGGTTTGCGTTTCTTTTATCGTGACGGTTTCACCCCTTTTTCCCCCTTTGGCAAGGATAAGGGCCACCAGGCTTGAATAAAGATGCCCCAGAAAGCCTTCTCCCTCACTGCCCATTTTCCGGGCCTGTTTTAAATGATACTTTGCCTTTTCTTCCATCACCTTTTCAACAGATAATTCCTTTTTTGCAACCAGGGTAAAAAGTTTAACCCCTGAAAACAAAATTGCAGGAATCGACAACAATAAAACAAAGAAAAAAGGATTGATTTCCCTGTAATCTTCCAACACCGCAAGTCCTTCTTTTATTTCCAGGATATCTTTATTGACAAGGGAGACTTCTTGTTTAACAACGGATTTATCTGTTGTGCGATTCAATGGTTTGACAGCAAGGTGCATTTCTTCAGACGGGATAACATCAAGTTTGATTTCATCGGTTAAAACCTTTTGATAAGCTTTTGAGTCCACATCAAAATAGATCAGGGGAATCTGTTTGATCACATATTTCCCTGGATTGACAGGGACAATGGCTTTCTTGAATATCTTAAAACCCTCATATCCGGTTTCTGTCAGATTAATGGTTTCAACCGGGTTATCATCATATACTTTAAATGCCTCATCGTTCAGGTCAATTTCAGGAAGACTTGCATCCATAATATTTCCCGATCCTGAAATTTTAATGGTGAGCGTAGCCGACTCCCCGGCTTTAAGACTTGTTTTGTCTATATTTCCCTCAATATCAAAATGGCCGACAAGGCCTGAAAACTTACCTTGATCCTGATATGGGGGAACAGGGGAAACTTTAATTGTGACCGGATTTGAAACCACCCGTACGGGTTTAAAACTGTTAGATGAAAAAAAGGAATCATTAAAAAAAGAATCAAACCGTGGATCACGCTTTGATTTCACCATCACCCTGGCTATCAGAACCGCAGGATCAATATTAAATGTTCCCGGGCTTGCAGGGATAATGACATAGTTGACCTCGGAAACATTGTAAAAAATACCATTAATGTTCAGGGTATAGCTTTTTTCATTTTCAAATGGTTTTGATGAAAAACCATTAAATCCAGGCGGAGTTTCAAACCCCAGACCTGACAATTTTTTTGAAGTGAAAAATTTTAAAGTATAGACCGTCTGCTGCCCCACAAAAAGACTTGTATCCGCCACATCAGCCTTGGCAAACAATTCCTTGATATCATCGGGTTTCACCACCCTGTCTGACACATGGATGACAATTTCCCGGGTAAAGGCTGTCTGGCCATCCCTTGTGACCTTTATGGCAGGAATCTTTAATTCTCCTTTTGACAGTGGAATCAGAACATATTGATAGGTTGCCTTTCTTTCGGATTTACCATTAATATAATTATAACTTGAAGAAGACCCCCGGGATATCACCTTGAAATCCTTTACCATGGAAAGATCCAAGGCTGCTTTCCCGCCGTTGACCTCAACCTTTAAAAAGATAGAGTCATCCTTGGAAATCCTGGTTTTGTCCACACGGGAAGTAACATCAAAGCAAAAACCGGTTGCAGGGATTGTCATCACCAGCACCATTGAAATGAAAAAAATTCTTTTCAGATTCATATTATTACCAGTCTTTTTCAACATGTTGTTTCTGTAACACAGGCATCATTGCTTTTCCAGGTTTGTCTTCAAGCCGGTTGAGCATATTCTCCATATTCTGATTTGCATTTTTATTCTCCTGGGGCTGAGA
>JAHOYS010000169.1 GCA_019038815.1 Desulfobacterales bacterium
CAGAGCTGTTTGCTTTGCCGCTGGCATTTGCCGTTGGTTTTGCTATCCTGTCTTCCATGTCCATTGCAGCACTTGTGGGCTCCATGGTTCCGCTTATTTTTGAAAGACTTAATATTGATCCTGCCGTTGCAACAGGACCTATTGTCACCACTTCCATCGATATTGCCAGCGTATATTGCTATTTTATGATAGCAACTCTTCTTTTAGGTCTTTAGAGCTGCTGCATATGCCTGGTTTTACTACAGATGCCATATTGCTGAGAAAGATTGAATATGGTGATCATGATTTTATCATCAGTTTTCTAACTAAATCCAAAGGAAAAATATCAGTAATTGCCAAAAATGCGAAAAAGAGTATTAAACGGTTTTCAGGAGCACTTGACCTTTTTTCTGTTAATCACATTCAATGCACTTTTCCTAAAAAAAAGAAAGATGGTCTGATCATTCTTTCCCAGGCTGATCTTGAAAACGGATTTGCAAATATCCGGTATGATATATTTAAAACAGCCTATGCAAGTTTTTGGGTTGAGTTGACTCATTTCTGGCTGGAGGAAGATAAAGTCCAGTCCCGCTTATATAATCTGCTGTTATTTTCTCTTGATGCATTAAATGCAGGGACCCTGTCCAAAGAAGTGCTGAGTCTCCTTTTTCAGATCAGATTTATGAGTATATCCGGATTTTCTCCTAATATTGAAAATTGTGATATATGTAAAACACCTATTGATCTTATCGAACAAAAAAATATCAGGTTTGATTTTAAAGAAGGTCGGATCATTTGCCAAAATTGTGTTAAAAGAAAATCGAAATATGGTATGACGGTTTCCAAAGGCACTTTAAAGCAGCTTTTCTGGATAAATAACAGTGATATCAGCAGGGCGGACAGAATGAAATTTTCAAATTTTGCCATAAAAGAGGGAGAAATGCTGTTGGAAGCCTTTATCCCGTTTCATATTGGAAGGGATTTTAAAAGCCTGCAATTTCTTAAACAGATAAGACAGGAAAAATGAATTTAGAAAAAAAACTTGAGCATAATCAGATTCATACTTCAGTTCCATGCAGGGTGGATTTCGGCGGCACACTGGATATCAGCACTTTATTTCTGCCGTTAAATTTTTTATCTCCATCAAGTTTTAATATCGCCCTGGATTTAAGAACCGTTGTTAGTCTCTCCCCCTGGCAAAGAGGATATGTCAAGGTTTCATCAAAGGGATTTGAAAGTGCGGTTTTCAAAAAAGATGAATCACCGTTTAATCATCCCATGGGACTGATGTTTGCTGTGGCAAAGTATTTTGATGCCCATGGCGTTCATATCCACATTGAATCCGCCTCACCGCCGAGAAGTGCTCTGGGGGGATCTTCTTCTGCGGCAGTAGCTCTTGTTTCAGCATTCTATAAAGTACTTGACAAACCAATAGATCCTGAACAGATTGCATGGCTTGCTCATTATATGGAAGCCAGTGTGGCAGGGGTTCCCTGTGGCATGCAGGATCAGCTTGCAGCTGCTTTTGGCGGGGTAAATCAATGGTTCTGGAAAATGGGAAAGTTCTCTCCTGAATTTGAACAGGTTCCTGTCTTTGAGCATGAAAAGGACATTAAGGCCTTTAATTCAAATATACTCATTGCGTACTGCGGAATTCCTCATGTATCAAAAGATATTAATAAACAATGGGTTGACTCTTTTGTTTGCGGTGAAACAAGGTCTGTTTTTGAAAAAATTGCAGGTTTAACAAAAGAATTTTCAAAGGCTGTAAAAACCTGTAATTTCAGGCAGGCAGCTGATTTGATGATCCAGGAGACAAAATTAAGACTTGAAATGACACCTGATGTGCTTGACAAGGCGGGAAAAAAGTTGTTTGAAAAGGCTATGGATTGTGATTGCGGTGCAAGATTTACCGGTGCAGGAGGGGGCGGCTGTCTCTGGGCAATTGGAGATATTGCAGATATTGAAACATTAAAACCCTTATGGCAGGATATACTGGGGTCAGTCAAGGATGCAAAAATTCTTGATGCAAATATTGAGAATAAAGGTATTATTATACGTTAACCATAACTTATAGTTAAAAAAAGTGGAGCAAAATGAATTTTCAAGATGTAATTTTAAACTTAAACAATTTTTGGGCTCAAAAGGGTTGTGTTCTCATACAATCCTATGACATGGAAGTGGGGGCCGGAACCTTTCATCCCACCACACTTTTAAAGGCTCTTGGACCTGAACCATGGAATGTTGCCTATGTGCAGCCATCGAGACGACCGACAGACGGCCGCTATGGTGAAAACCCCAACCGGCTTCAGCATTATTACCAATACCAGGTGATTTTAAAACCTTCTCCGGCTGATGCTCAGCAATTATACCTGGATTCCATGAAAACCCTTGGTGTTGATCCCCTTGAACATGACATCCGTTTTGTTGAAGATGACTGGGAATCTCCAACACTTGGTGCTTCAGGGCTTGGATGGGAAGTCTGGCTGGATGGCATGGAAGTCACCCAGTTTACTTATTTTCAGGTGACAGGAAGCGTGGAAGTAAACCCTGTGCCTGTTGAATTGACCTATGGTCTGGAGCGTATCTGCATGTATCTGCAGGGCGTGGATAATGTATTTGATCTTAAATGGAACGATACTATCACCTACAGGGACGTCTATCACCAGCAGGAAGTAGAACAATCCACCTATAATTTTGAAATTGCAGATGTGGATATGTTGTTTGATCTGTTTAAAAAATACGAGGCTGAAGCACATCGGATTATCAAAAAAGGACTTGTCATTCCTACTTATGAGTATTGTTTGAAATGTTCCCATACCTTTAATCTTCTGGACGCACGTGGTGCCATCAGTGTCACGGAACGAACAGGATATATAAAACGTATCAGGAACATTGCAAGACTGGCCTCCAAAGCATATATCAATCAGAGAGAAGAAATGGGATACCCGTTATTGAAGAATGGAGGGATAAATTAAAATGAACAGACTTTTAATTGAAATAGGAGCAGAAGAAATTCCGGCCGGTTATATTATTCCTGCATTGGAGGCCTTTAAAAAAAATATCCTTTTAGCTTTGGATAAAAGAAGAATTGATCATGGCAAAGCTCAAACATTAGGAACACCCAGGCGTCTTGCATTAATAGTGGAGGATGTGGCTGATATGCAGAAGGCAAAAACATCCACCATTACAGGCCCGCCTGAAAGGGTCGGGTTTGATGGAAACGGCAGTCCGACCATTGCTGCTGAAAAGTTTGCTTCAAAAGCAGGTGTGTCTATTGATCAAATCAAAGTTGAAGATACCCCAAAGGGTCGATACCTTACCGCAGTTGTTGAAGAAAAGTGTGAGTCTTCTATCTCTATTCTTGAGGGGTTGCTTGAAAAAGAAATTTTATCTATTCCATTTCCAAAAAGCATGAGGTGGGGAAGTCTTTCCATTAGTTTTGCCCGTCCTATTATTACTTTGGCAGGGCTGCTGGGTGAAAAAAGTCTTGATTTCAAAGTGGGTAATATAAAATCTTCTCCTTATTTTCTCGGGCATCAATTTATGCATCCGGGGAAAGTAAAGATTGAATCAGCCGACAACTATGTAGAGGTTGCCGAGTCAGTCGGTATTATTCCGGATATTGAGAAAAGAAAGGCTGTACTGATACAGGCCATTGAAGCCTGTGCAAAAGATCATCACTCTCAGATTCTCAAAGATGACGAATTGATCAATATTGTGACAAACCTTGTGGAGTTCCCCTTCCCGATTGTGGGTAAGTTTGATGATGAATTTCTTGAAGTGCCGGATGAAGTTTTGATTACAGCCATGCGGGAACACCAGAAATGTTTTGCACTGACAGATGAAAATGGTCATTTAAAACCATTGTTTATTGCAGTTAACAACACAAAGGTAAAAGACATGAAACTTGTGGCAAGCGGTCATGAAAAAGTACTTCGAGCCCGTCTGTCAGATGCAAAGTTTTTTTATGAAGTGGATTGTAAGTCTTCATTAGATGAGTTTGCCTTAAAACTTAAAAATGTCACTTTTCAGGAAAAACTGGGATCAGTCTATGATAAAACCCAAAGGATCAGTCATCTTGGTCAATATCTTGTAGAAGAATCATCCTATGAGAATAAAGACAGTTTAAAAAAGGATGTTGCAAGAGCAGCACAAATTTGCAAGTCAGACCTTGTCAGTCAGGTGGTCATTGAATTTACAAAACTTCAGGGGGTTATAGGAAGGGCCTATGCACTAAAAGCAGGAGAGAAAGAAGACATTGCCCATGCCATTGAGCAGCATTACAGACCTGTCTATTCCGGCGGGAAACTGCCTGAAAATCCCACGGCCTGTCTCCTGGCCATAGCTGATAAGCTGGATACCATTTGCGGATGTTTTTCAGTCGGGCTGATCCCAACAGGCGGTGCAGATCCCTATGCATTGAGAAGACAGGGAATTGGCATTATCCAGATAATGCTGGAAGAAAATCTGGGCTTTTCGTTAACAGCCATGATTGATAACGGGCTGGGTTCATATATAGATGATGCAGGTAAAAGAGAAGAGACAGTTTTGAAAATCAAGGAATTTTTCAAAAACCGGATGATCAATATTTTAACCGACATGGGGTTTTCAAAAGAAGCGGTTAATTCAGCGTTATGGGCATCCTTTGAAGACCTTCCTGATGTCGTTTTAAGAGTTAAAGCCCTGGATTCTTTAAGAAAAGAACCGGATTTTGAACCGCTTTCAATTACGTTTAAACGGGTTGAAAATATTATCAAAAAAGCAGAAGGAAAAGCTGGAATTTCAGTGGATGAAAGTCTTTTTGAAGATCCTTCGGAAAAAGGACTGTTCAGTGCTGTCAATGAGGTTCGCCAGATTGTAGAAGGTTTGATCCAGGAAGGGAACTATGATAAAGCTCTCTCGCATATTGCCACTTTAAGATCAAAAGTGGACATTTTTTTTGAAAATGTTATGGTTATGGCCGAGGATACAAAATTAAGACAGAACAGAATTGCTTTATTATCATCCGTGTCAGGATTGTTTAAAAATATTGCAGATTTTTCTATGATATAAAATATAGAATTTTACCGTGGAGGAAAGATGTATGGCAGGATATGATCCTGAAAAGGATAAAAAATTAAAAGAATGGAAAAATGAAGAGACAGGGCTTCTCATTTCGATCCACCAGTATGGAGATGGAGAACCAAAAGTCCAGCTGGGACCCAGGATTCTGAAAAAAAAAGACGGGACGGACAGGGCGCCTTCCAAAGCCGGCCGGCTTTCCATTGAAGACATTGCATGGATTTATGATATCATTGATGAGGTAAAGGATGAATTATCCGACATGGTCGGACCTGGATAGTGAATCCATAGTACCTCCTCTGGGAGCACGACGAGCGCCTGATATCGGTTCTGTAGCTGTGATGGTGAGTTGCCGGCCTGATATTAATCTAATAAAATCAAATATCGCAAATCCAAAGGTTTTGCCGTTTTTTACAAGTAGCCTTATGATACCTGAAATGTGTGATAAGGGTACTTGTATTGCCGGACCCTTTATCGGTGCCCCGTACGGTGCAATGCTTATAGAGTCATTAATTGCCAGAGGGGCAGATAAGATTATTGTCCTTGGCTGGTGCGGAGCTGTGACGGATCAGTTAGAGGTAGGAGATATTATTCTTCCTTGTAAGGCCATGGTGGATGAGGGAACATCCTGCAATTACAAAGTCCTGGATTCAGAGACCCCTAGCTCAACTCCTGATTTGAATTTAACAAATCAATTGGCAGATCATTTAACGGATAATGAAATCGGGTTTCAAAAAGCAACCATCTGGACCACAGATGCCATTTACAGGGAGACGGAAAATAAAGTTGCTTATTTCAGGAAACTCGGGGCACAGGCAGTTGAAATGGAATGTTCAGCCCTTTTTTCCGTTGCCCGATATCGAAATGTCCGGATTGCAGGACTTCTTGTCGTGTCTGACAGTGTGGCGTCAAAAGACTGGGACCCCGGATTCAGGAAAGAATGCTTTAAACTGGCACGGCAGAACGCATGTAAATCGGTGATGACCTTTGCTGAAAAATTGTGTGAAAATGAATGACCAGAATACAGATAAGATAAGAAAAGAAGCAAGAAGACTTCAAAAGGAATTAACAGGCCACAGCTATCAATATCATGTCCTGGATGATCCTGTGATTTCAGATATTGAGTATGACATGATGCTCAAACGGCTCATTGAAATAGAAGAAGAATTTCCTCAATTTTCAACTCCGGATTCGCCGACAAAAAGAGTGGGGGCACCGCCTTTAACCGGCTTTCAGCAAGCCATTCATTCAATTCCCATGCTAAGTCTTGATAATGCTTTCAAGAGTCAGGATGTTTTGGATTTTCACAAGAGAGTCGTTAAAAATTTAAACCGAGAGGATGTCTTATATACTGTTGAACCCAAGCTGGACGGCGTTGCGGTTGAATTAAAATATGAAAACGGAATACTTGTACAGGCAAGTACCCGGGGGGACGGCGTCACGGGAGAAGTGATCACCCAAAATGTAAGAACCATCAGGTCTGTTCCGTTAAAATTACATGAGGGTAAAATCAAAGCGGTTTCCCTGCTTGAAGTCAGGGGAGAGATCATCATCAAACGGACTGATTTCGACCGTCTGAACAAAATCCGTCTTGAAAACGGAGAAAATGTTTTTGCCAACCCGAGAAATGCCGCAGCCGGCTCTTTGCGCCAATTGGATTCTAAAATAACAGCATCCCGCCCCCTTGATATATTTGTCTATGGTACAGGCCTTGTACAGGGGATTTTTTTTAAAAGCCAGTCATTGATGCTCGATACACTCAAAGAATTTGGTTTCCCGGTTAATCGTCATATTAAAATCGGTGTCACCATAGATGAAGTTTTGAAATTCTATCAAGAACTTGAAATATTGAGGGGAAATCTTGCTTATGAAATTGATGGCATGGTCATCAAGGTCGATGATATTTCCTTTCAGCGGCAATTGGGTGAAAAAATCAAAAGCCCGAGATGGGCCATTGCCTATAAATTTCCTGCCATGCAGAAGACCACAACCATAAAGGACATTATTGTTCAGGTCGGGCGGACAGGAACACTCACCCCTGTTGCCATACTGGAATCTGTCAATATCGGTGGTGTCATGGTCTCAAGAGCCACCCTGCACAATGAAGATGAAATAAAAAGAAAAGATATCCGCATTGGTGATAAGGTCCTGGTAATGAGGGCAGGGGATGTCATACCAAAAGTGGTAAAAATTATTGAATCAGAAAGAAAAGGAAATGAAATTTCCTTTGAAATGCCGGCTTATTGTCCGGTCTGCAAAAGTAGAATCGAAAAAGTTAAGCTGGACAAGTCCCATATCAACAAGTGTGTCAATGCAGGATGCCAGGCCCAGTTAAAAGAGAGGATCAAGCATTTTGTTTCAAAAAAAGCATTTGACATAGACGGACTTGGAAAGAAGATCGTCGTTCAATTGGTGGATGAAGGCATGCTTAAATCATTTGCAGATGTTTTTTTTCTGGAAAAAGAAAAACTTGCC
>JAHOYS010000084.1 GCA_019038815.1 Desulfobacterales bacterium
CAAATCTTAAAGTGATTGCAAGAGCCGGGATCGGTCTTGATAATGTCGATATTGATGAGGCCACAAAAAAGGGTGTGGCGGTTATGAATACCCCGGGTCAAAACACGGTCACTACAGCAGAGCATGCCATTGCCATGATGATGGCATTGACAAGGAATATTCCCCGGGGCACACAATCCATGAAGGAAGGCAAGTGGGACAAAAAACTGCTCCAGGGAAGAGAAATCTATAACAAGATATTCGGCGTGATCGGATTTGGTAATATTGGCTCCATTGCTGCAAATCTTGCAAAAGGTTTGAGAATGAAAGTTGTGGTATTTGATCCCAATATTTCTTCTGACCATATTGAGATGGCCGGATTTGAATCCGTTTCTTTAGATGAATTATATGAACGATCCGATTACATCACTATCCATGTTCCTAAAATGGATGCCACAACTGATCTGCTTGATGCGAAAGCCTTTGCTAAAATGAAAGACGGTGTCATGGTCATCAATTGTGCAAGAGGGGGTATTATTAATGAGTCTGCACTTTATGATGCTATCCAATCCGGTAAAGTGGCAGGAGCTGCTCTTGATGTGTTTTCCACCGAACCTCCGGGAGATCATCCATTGCTGACACTTGATCAGGTCATTGCGACCCCTCATCTGGGCGCATCAACTAAGGAGGCTCAGACCAATGTGGCTGTAGCAGCAGCAAACCAGATTATTGCCTATTTATTGCAAGATACCGCTATTAATGCTGTCAATTTACAGGATTAAATCAGCTTAGGGCTCGCTCAAAAATAATTTTTACATCAGGTAATTAATTTTTGAGTGAGCCCTTAAACCCTTTTTATATCTCCCAGAAAAGAAATATGAACCTTGTCCTTTTGGAAAACAAAGATTTTATTGACAACGAACGGGTTGTTCTTCGGGGAAGAAGGTTTAAGCATTTGATTTCGGTAAACAAGGTGTTGAGAAATGATCGGCTGGTCTGCGGCCTTTTAAATGATAAAATCGGTACAGGTTTGATTACAAATGTAGAAAATGATTCTCTTGAAATGAAAGTCCATCTGACTGATGATCCGCCCCGGCCATTACCCTTAACCCTTGTTTTAGCCCTTCCAAGGCCTAAAATGCTGAAGCGTATTATAGAGAGCGTTACAAGCCTTGGAGTTAAAAAAATTTATCTGATAAATTCATGGAGAGTGGAAAAAAGCTTCTGGCAAACCCCATTGCTTAAAGAAGAGTCTCTTAGAAAACAGATGGTTCTGGGATTGGAACAAAGCCGTGATACTGTATTACCAGAGATTTATCAAAAAAGGTTTTTTACTCAATTTGTAAAAGAGGAGCTTCCTCAAATTTCAAAAAACAGTTTGTGTATTACAGCCCATCCTAAATCTTCAAGAATCTGTCCGGCCGGTATAAATAAACATATAACACTTGCAATCGGCCCTGAGGGCGGGTTTATTGATATTGAAGTTGCAACATTAAAAGAACAAGGTTTTTCTTCATACCATATCGGACAAAGAATTTTAAAGGTTGAAACCGCTGTAACCTGTTTAATTTCACGATTGTATTCATAAAATAGGAACCAAATATGAAAGACAAAAAGAAAATCAATAAAGAACGGCAAATGTCTTATGACAGTTTGCCCTCAAGTATTAAAGAGAGCTTGACAGAGGAAGAAAAACAACTTTTTCTTCATGCAGAGAAATGGCCGGATTCTCTTTTTGAAAAACTGGAAGAATTTATCATTAAAGATTAATTTTGTTTTTTTTTTCATCAAGGTATTCCCATCTTTCATAAAGATGATGTACCTTTTCCTGCGCCTGTTTGAGTACGGAACAATAGTGTTTCATTTTTTCAGGAGTGTTCATAATTTCAGGCTCTTGTATCTTATCGGAAAATAATTGAACCTCGTCTTCAGCTTCTAAAATTTTTTCTTCGATATGGTCCAGTTCATATTTGTCTTTATATGAAAAACTTAAGGGAGGTTTGGATTTTTGCCTGCTTGTCTTTTTTGTTTTTTGGGGTTTTTCAAGGAGTGTCAGTCGGTGATTCAGGATCTGATTAAAATCTTTAAAAAATTTGGCTTTTGAGTCAGGATCAAGATATAAAATTCGATGACAGACCCTGTCCATAAGAAAACGATCATGGGAAACAATAACAACAGCACCCGGAAATTGCCTTATACTGTCTTCAAGAACTTCCAGGGACAGGATATCAAGATCATTGGTGGGTTCATCCAAAAGAAGGATATCACAAGGCGAAAGCATGATATTGGCAATGATAATTCTTGCCTTTTCGCCGCCGGATAGTCTTTTGACCGGCATGTCAAGCTGATCCGGCATAAATAAAAACCGCTTTGCCCAGGTTACGATATGGATGGACCGGCCTTTATAATTAACACTGTCTCCACCACCTGGATTAAGGGCTTCCTTTAAAGTTAATTTAAGGTTTAACCCGGAGTTTAATCGGGAACGATCTTGATCGAAGACAGCAATTTTTAAATTTTCCGCCCATTGGACATTGCCTTCATCCGGGAGGATTTTTTTTTCAAGGATTGATAAAAATGTGGATTTGCCGCTGCCGTTTTCCCCAACAACACCAAGGCAGATCCCGGGTCCAAGCTCAAAGGAGATATCAGAAAACAGTTCTTTTTTATTGATACTTTTTTTAAGATGACAGGCTCTTAACAGTTTTTTGGTCTGTCTGCCGGTAGCGTGAAAGTCAATATCCACTATGGCTGTGCTTTTATTCCTGTCTTTTAAGGCAAGCAATTCCATTCTTAATTTTTGAGCCTGTTCAATTCGATATTTTGCTTTTGTGGTTCTGGCTTTAGGCCCTTGCCTGAGCCATTCGTCTTCCCTTCTCATTTTGCTGGATAATGAAGCCTGTTTTTTTTGCTGTCCCAGTAAAAACTTTTTTCTTTCTTTTTCAAATTTTTTATACTGACCGGCAATTTTAAAATATCCTTCAGGATAATATTTTGCGATTTCCATTACATTGAAACAGACATTTTCAAGAAAGGTACGATCATGACTGACAACGATAAATGAAAACGGTGCAGATTTTAATATATCTTCCAGCCATAAAATGCCGTTAATATCAAGATGATTGGTCGGCTCATCCAATAAAAGGATATCAGGCTTAAAGCAAAGTGCTCTTGTGACGGCTAATTTTTTTTTCCATCCGCCGGATAAATTTTTAACTCGCATATCTGCATCTTCAAATCCACCTTTACCCAGTGAGGTTTGAACAATTTTATGATGCTCCCTGTCATCAAACGGGCTGTCCTTTGAACTGTCATATAAAAGCTGTTCAACTGTTTGATCGGGATTGAGACGGTCTTCCTGGGGAAGGTATATAAATCTTAAGCCGGTTTTAGTAATCAGCTCTCCGGTATCAGGTTCAATTTTACCTGCTATGAGTTTCAGCAGCGTGGATTTGCCGGAACCATTCATTCCAATAAGCCCCAGCTGTTCATTTAATTTAAAGTCAATGGAAAGGTCGTGAAAAAGGGTATCATCCCCATAGGTTTTTGAAACATTTTTCAGACTGAAAACAAGATTCATGACTGCTGTTTGTCATTATTGAGTTGACGATAGACTCTGACCATTTTGATCAAAAAACTGATCGACAAAGCTAAGCTGATCAGTATGACAAAGCTTGCAGCAAAAAAGGTCATAATAAAACTAAAAGGGTCATTTAAAGTGTAGGAACCAATAATCAGATCAAATCCAAAAATCAGAAAAAAAATAGATATAAGCATCATACATATCTGGAGAAGCCACCACGTATATTTCATAAAGAGACAATTTCCTTATTAAAAATCTTACAACTTGTAAAAATCAGGGCAAGTCTACAGTGTTAACTTTAAAAAATCAAATCCATTGATAAACCCATTGATTTGTTTTACCAAGGCATTATAATTCATTTAATAAAAAATAATAGAACAGGGGTATTATTATGAGAATTCTGGTTGTCGAAGATGATTTGAAAATTGCAGAATTCATTCAAAAGGGTCTCAAATCATCAGGGTTTGCAGTTGACCATGCCGCCACAGGAAACCAGGGGTTTGAAATGGCCTTTGAAGAGCCGTATGATACAATGGTTGTGGATATCATGCTGCCGGAACTGGATGGCATATCATTAATTAAAAAGATTAGGGAGCAAAATAATAATACCCCGATTATCATTTTAAGTGCCAGAGATCGAGTGGATGACAGGGTAAATGGCCTTCAGGCCGGGGCTGATGATTATCTTACAAAGCCTTTTGCTTTTTCTGAACTTCTTGCAAGAATACAGGCTCTTATCAGGCGAGCGGGGAATATTACAGATCCCGTGAATCTTTCATATGCCGATTTAAGTATTGATATATTGAAGCGCCAGGTAAAAAGGAATGATGAAATTGTCGAATTGCAACCCCTGGAATTTTCTCTTCTGGAGTATTTGTTGCGCAACAGGGAACGTGTGGTGTCAAGAACCATGATTATGGAACATGTCTGGGATTACAATTTTGATCCAATGACTAATGTTGTTGAAGCAAGAATTTGCAGACTCAGAGATAAAATTGATAAAGACTTTGAACCCAAATTGATTCATACGGTTCGGGGTGCAGGTTATGTACTGAAAGCTTAATGGTTTATAAAATTTTTAATACAATAGCGTTTAGACTGGCACTCTGGTTTACAGGAATTTTTACCATCTGTTCCGGTGTTGCTTTTGTTTTGTTTTATTTTCTTGCCACCCAGACTATTCAGAGCCAGATCGATCAGGAGCTTTTAGATAACGCATCTAAATTTTCTGCTATTATCCACAGGACAGGATTGATGGGTGCAAGAGAGCTTGCTGTGGTAGAAGCCCAGGCAGCAGGAGAAAAAGTGATCTTTTTCAGGCTTGTATATCCGACAGGAGAAGTTTTTGCTTCTTCCCACATGTCTTACTGGAAAGATGTCCATGTCAACAAGCTGGCCTTAAGGGATCTTATCATAAACAAAAACAGTATTTTTGAAACCATTCAAATCCCATCAACCAGACAGAAAGCAAGAATTCTTTATAGTTATGTTGCAGC
The DNA here is from genome assembly GCA_019038815.1 of Desulfobacterales bacterium. Lineage (GTDB taxonomy): Bacteria > Desulfobacterota > Desulfobacteria > Desulfobacterales > Desulfobacteraceae > Desulfobacula. The sequence goes on from JAHOYS010000084.1 coordinate 5,059, forward strand.
AGATGTTATTTTGCAAACTGGAATAGCAATGGATTTTTATTTTAAATTTTTATCGGCCTTTAAAAAGGTTTTTATCGGTGCGATGTGCTTTATCATTATTTTTTCCGCAGTAGCAGGCTGGATTTTGATAAGAAAAGCATTGTCCGGTGTTGCGACCATAACTAAAACAGCTCAAAATATTACCGGCAGTAATCTTGAAGCCAGAGTTACCGGAACCGGCGATAAAGATGAGCTTGACCATCTTGCAATAACCTTTAATTCCATGCTTGACAGAATCGAAGAACTGGTAAAAAGCATCAGAGAGATGAGTGATAATATTGCCCATGATTTAAAAAGTCCGATTACCAGGGTCAGAGGATTTGCAGAACTTGCACTTGTTCATGAAGAAAGTCTGGAAGACTACCGTATCATGGCCTCCAATACAATTGAAGAGTCAGACCGTCTCCTGGATATGATCAATACAATGCTGGTGATTTCAAGGGCAGAGGCAGGAGAGGGTGATTTTGAGTTTAAAAAAACAAATCTTTCTATAATGGTTAAAGAGGCATGTGATCTTTTTGCTCCTCTTGCAGAAGATAAAAATATCAAATTTCACCAAACCATTGAAGAGCAGATATTTATTGTTGCTGACGTAAAAATGCTTCAAAGGGCATTTTCCAATCTTTTAGATAATGCAATCAAATATACACCTGAAAACAGGAAGGTGAGTGTTCTTGCGTTTAAAGAAAATCATCAGGTGGTAATTAAAATTGAAGATACAGGAATCAGTATAGCACCGGAATTTTTCGAGAAAATATTTGAAAGATTCTACAGAGCAGAGTCATCCAGAACAAGTGCCGGAACCGGTCTGGGCCTTAGCCTTGCCAGAACCATTGTCCGGCAGCACAAAGGGGATATTTCAGTATCAAGTCAACAAGGCAGGGGCTCTGTGTTTGTGATGACATTACCGTATAGTAATCTTGAGGTCATTTAATCGTCATATTTATGGACTATTATTAAAGGCGGTAAGAGAAATACTGATTTTAAAATTTATGGGAGGTTAAAATGAAAAAGCTAAACAAAATATTTTTTATCATTATTGCTGTAGCCCTGGTGGCCGCACCGGCAATGGCTAAAAAGAAGTTTAAAAACACCCGTATGGTGCCGGTAAGTTTCGCCGAGCTTGCCAGACAGGCAAAACCAGGTGTTGTAAATATACAGACAGTTAAAACTATTGATGGTGGAGGAAGGGTTTACAAACATTTTTTTGGTCAGCCCTTTGGTGGGAAACAAAACCCGTTTGATGAATTTTTTGCCCCCTTTTTGAATCAGAGACCGCAAAGCAGAAAAGCAAGGAGTCTGGGTTCCGGCTTTGTTATCAGTAAAGACGGATATATTGTCACCAATAACCATGTGATTAAAGATGCGGATCAAATCAAGGTAATATTACATGATAAAACAGAATATGATGCAAGTATCATAGGAACTGATCCAATGACGGATCTGGCACTTATTAAAATTAAGGCAGAGGATCTTGCGCCCTTAAAATTCGGAAGTTCCTCTGAAGCTGAAGTTGGATCATGGGTGGTCGCCATCGGCAGTCCGTTTGGACTTGAGCAGACAGTAACTGCCGGGATTGTCAGTGCAAAAGGAAGAATTATCGGATCCGGACCCTATGATGATTTTATCCAGACCGATGCCTCCATTAATCCGGGTAATTCCGGCGGGCCCCTGTTGAACCTTGAGGGTGAAGTCATTGGTATCAATACAGCCATTATCAGGGCAGGGCAGGGCATTGGTTTTGCTATCCCTTCAGATCTTGCAACCGGTGTTATTGCTCAATTGAAAGAACAAAAAACTGTTTCCCGGGGCTGGATGGGCGTAGCAATTCAAAACGTCACGGAACAGCTGGCCGAATATTATGGAATTAAAGAGACTAAAGGCGTATATGTTGCCAAAGTATATGAGGCAAATCCGGCAGACAAGGCTGATATTAAAGTCGGGGATGTCATTTTTATGATCAATGGTAAAGAAATTGAATCATCCAGAGATCTTACTTTGAGCATTGCCGCTTTTTCTGTTGGAGAAACCATTAAGGTCAAATTGATACGGAATGGTAAAGAAAAAACCGTGAAGGTTAAGCTTGGGAAAAGACCGGACCAGGATCCTGAAACGATTGCTATAAATGATGGGTATGATTCTTTTGGGTTCAGGCTAAAACAAATGGATTCGGATATTGCCCGGAAACTGGGTTATCCTGAAGGAATCAAAGGACTTGTCGTCATTGATATAGAATCAGGCAGCCAGGCTTCAAAAACAGGTGTCCGTCATGGTGACCTTCTAATGGAAGTGAACCGTCATAAAATTGCTAATATCGAAGAATACGGGCAATATTTGGAAAAAATAAACAAAGGCGGGATAGTGCAGCTTCTGTTCAGAAGAGGTAACAGCCATGTGTTTGTTG
>JAHOYS010000338.1 GCA_019038815.1 Desulfobacterales bacterium
AATTATTATTTTTCGAGATAGAAATTTATGAAGCATCAAAATGAATGTAAGCAGTGCGGTACCTGCTGCGAAAAGGGCGGTCCCGCATTACACACCCAGGACTTACCTTTAATAGAAAAAGGGCTTTTATCCTTTGATAATCTCATTACAATCAGGAAAGGCGAGCTTGCCCATGATCCGGTGTCAAGTTCAGTTGCATCTGTAAAAAACGAACTCATTAAAATCCGCGGAATTAAAGATTCATGGACTTGTATCTTTTACGATAAAACCCGGAAAGGATGTACCATATACGATCACCGCCCCCATGCATGCAAAACTCTTAAGTGCTGGGACACAGATGATATTCTCGGGCTTGCAGGAAAAAATCTCCTTTCAAGGCTTGATATTGTGAAAGAGGGCAATCCTTTGAGAAAAAGACTAATTGAGCATGAAGCGCTGTTCCCATGCCCCGATCTAAAAACAATTTCCCGGACTATTACGCGTTCATCCAAGAAAACAATCAAAAAGCTTGAACGGATTAGCAATAAAGATTTAGCCTATCGTATCAGGGCAATCGAAGAATTTAAACTCTCGGTTTCACAGGAGCTGTTCATATTTGGTCGACCGCTTTTTCAGTTGCTTGCACCTCTTGGATTTACCACCAGGGAAACTTCTTCAGGAATCAAACTGGGGTTTTCGCACAAACATTAAAGAAGTGACTATGCAAACAAACACCAGAGCATGTGTGGCATATGTCAACTGATAGAATACCAAAAGTTTCGGCAGGCGATGGCATCATTCCGGAAGGGGAGTGAGTTTTAATTATGCGACGATTAATCCCATGAATAAAAGAATTGAATTACTAGCTCCCGGCGGAGATATTGACTCAATAAAAGCTGCCATTGCAGCCGGCACAGATGCCATATACTGTGGGTTGAATCAGTTCAATGCAAGGAACCGGGCGACCAATATAAATATTGAAGATCTAAACGGCGTTATACACCTTGCTCATAAAAATAATTGTAAGATTTTTCTAACCCTCAATATAATTATGGTGGGGAGTGAAATTCCGTATCTGATTCAATTGCTGAATAAATTGGCTAATACTGGAATTGATGCAGTGATTGTTCAGGACATGGGATTATTTTATATTCTTTCAAAATATTATAAGGGGATTGAAATCCATGCGTCTACTCAGCTGAATACGCATAACGAAGGTCAAATTAAATTTATAAGTGAACTGACGGGTTCCAGGGTTAATCTATCAAGAGAGTTGAGTATCCATGAGATAAATGAGCTGACTTTAGTTGGGCAGAAAAAGAATGTTTTAACAGAAGTGTTTGTCCATGGCTCCTATTGTATCTCCTTTTCAGGCCTATGCTATCTAAGTTCCGTTCAAAGCGGGAATTCAGGAAATCGAGGCAGATGCAGCCAACCCTGCCGGGACAGGTATTTACAAACACCAGAAGGCAAGGATTTCCCCCTTAATCTTAAAGATAATTCATCTTATTTAGATCTAAAGTTGTTATCTGATGCAGGCGTGGCTTCAATTAAGATTGAAGGGAGGATAAAAAAGTATGAATACGTTTATACGGTTGTCAATGCTTGGAAAAAACAACTCGATAGCTTTTATAGTCAAGACAAGGTGATACCTGACAATAGTGATTTGTATAAGGTCTTTAACCGGGATTTTTCTAATTCATATTTATTGGGTGATATTAATAAGAGCATGTTTATAGATAATCCACGGGATAATTCGGTAGACCATTTATCCAAAGCGAAAAACTATTCGAATGATGCAGAAAAAGAAGACGATCATCTTAAATTTTATAAGCAAAAAGAAGGGTTCACCAAAGAAATTAAAAATAAAATAAATGGTTTAAGCATTGCAAAAATTCCTTTAACAATAACCATTACAGGTGAGCTGGGTTCTCATTTAAATGTGAGGATAAAAACGCCGGATACTTCATTTACTATTATTTCTAAAACAAGGCTTGCTCAAAAAAAAGAGAAGGGTATTGCCAAATGTTTAACTCATAAATTTTTATTAGAAAGATTTAAAATAATAAATGATACCCAGTACACCATTAAACAATTAGAACTGGATAATCTGCATGAGGATCTTTTTATTTCATTTAATGAGGTCACATCAATTAGAAAGAAAGTTTTATCTATTTTAAATGAATCAAAAGAAATGGTATCTCCCATCGAAGTCCCATTTTTAAAAAAGGGAAAGACATTTAAGACTCCCTCGATTCTTTCTGTACTAATCAGTTCAAAAAAGGATCTTTCTATTTGTGAGAAAACAGATGCAGATATCTTTTTCCAGCTTCCAAATAGTTTTGAAGACCATCTTGCTGAATTGAGTTGTTTATTTATCGAAAATAAAAAATTAATTCCCTGGTTCCCCTCTGTTTTAATTGGAGAGGATTATAAAACCGCCGTAAAATTTCTTGAAAAAGTAAAGCCAAAACAGATTGTAACCAATAATACCGGAATCGGATATGAAGCATACCAAAGAAACATTCCGTGGATTGCAGGGCCTTATCTTAATATGGCTAATTCTTTTAGTTTGTTATGCTTAAAAGAGAAATTTAATTGTTCGGGTTCATTTATTTCAAATGAACTAAGCAAATATCAATTAAAGAGTCTTATCGCACCAAAGGATTTTAAACTGTACTATAGTATTTATCATCCAATTTTACTTCTAACCAGCAGACAATGCCTCATGCATCAGGTAACAGGATGTGAAAAAGATAGAATTGATGAAGGTTGTGTTCAAAAATGTCGAAAATCCTCTTCAATAACTGATATGAAAAATAGATCTCTGTATATAAAAAAAACAAAAGGAAATTATCATTCCATATACAACAACCTGAATTGTTTGAATTGGGATATCGTTAAAGACCTACCAGGTGTTTTTTCAAGCTTTTTAGTTGATTTAAGAGATATTAAGACCGAAACGAAACTATTAATGGGTAAATCTCAACTAATTGATCTGTTTACTGATCTGTTAAACAATAAGCCAGGCGCTGAAAGACAACTCAACCATATGATTCGTCCCACAACCAATGTTCAATATAAAAAAGGATTTTGAAAAGGAGAGGAAATAAAGCATTTACATAATTCCATGATCAATTCATTTTTGAATAAAGGGGCAGAGGATATTTTTAATGGTAAAAATACAAAAGATGCCAGAAGAATTTTCTGAATAAATCTCCCTTAATAGGTGACTTTGTTACAGATAAAAATAATTTTATCATTGACTTTATGCCAATATTAGTTAAAAATATCTTTGACTTATAGACAATTATAATTTGTTTCTATAGAAATTTTCATAATTTGATTATGTTAAGGACGTTATGTTTAAAAGGGATGTATTAGAAAAGCTATCTGCTTGGGCCAAAAAAGACCAAAGAAAACCACTGATCCTGAGAGGAGCAAGGCAAGTTGGTAAAACCACCGCCGTAAATATGTTTTCAAAGCAGTTTGATCAATACATCTATCTTAATCTCGAACAGAATGAAGAAAAAAAGATTTTTGAGCAGAAATATCCAATCAAAGAATTGGTAAGTGCACTATTTTTCCACAAAAACCAAGAGAGGCGAAAAAGCAAAACGCTCATATTCATTGATGAAATTCAATCATGTCCCCCAGCAGTTGCTTACTTAAGATTTTTTTATGAAACTTTTCCAGACCTCTACATAATTGCTGCAGGATCTCTTTTGGAAACCTTGATCAATACACATATCAGTTTCCCTGTAGGAAGGGTTGAGTATCTTGTAATGAAACCACTAAGTTTCAAAGAATTTCTAAATGCAATAGATGAAAAAAGCAGTTTGGATATGATCAAGCATACGATACCGGCTCCCGATTTTGCACATGAAAAACTACTAAAACATTTCCATACGTATTCAATAATCGGAGGTATGCCGGAAATCGTACGCCAATATGCAGAGAAGCGAGACATTCTTGTATTAAACAATTTGTTTGACAGCCTGATTGTTTCTTATCTCGATGATGTTGAAAAATATGCACGAAACAGGACAATGGAACAGGTCATCCGGCATGCTGTCTCAAATGCTTTTTATGAAACCGGAGATAGAATAAAATTTCAAGGATTTGGAAACTCGAATTACAAATCAAGGGAAATGGGGGAAGCATTAAAGGTGTTAGAGAAAGCAATGCTGATTTATCTATTATACCCTTCTTCCTCTGTTGATCTTCCATTGATGCCAAATACAAAGAAATCGCCAAGACTACAGGTTCTTGATACTGGTATGCTGAATTATTTTACCGGATTACAAAAAGATCTCTTTGGGACAAGAAATATTGATTCTGTTTATCAAGGTAAAATAGCTGAACATGTTGTAGGTCAGGAACTGTTAGCCCAAAACACCTCTCCGTTGTATAAACTCCATTTTTGGGTCCGGGAGAAAAAACAGTCAAGTGCGGAAATAGATTTTCTCATTCAATATGAACATTTGTTAATACCCATTGAAGTCAAATCCGGCGCTTCAGGCAGGCTCCGCTCACTACATCAATTTATTGACAGGGCACCACACAATTATGCAGTGAGAATATATTCCGGTCAGTTAAAAATTGACCAGATTAAAACCCTAAATGGAAAAGATTTCATATTATTAAATCTTCCGTTTTATCTAAGCGGATGTATTGCCGAATACCTTGACTGGCTGATGCAACAATAAATTTACAGAAAGGTAAAATCAATGCCGGACACTAAAAATGCGTGGAAGAATTCTGGAAAAATTGTCAAAGGTAAGCAGAAAAACCAGGGACAAAAAAACGGGCTTAAAATTGGAAGATATAATCATCTGGTTGTTGAAAGTAGGTCTGACTTTGGTTTGTATCTAAGCTCTGATGAGGACAGAGTTCTGCTTCCCAATAAATACGTTTCTGATGATTTATCTATTGGTGATGCTCTTGACGTGTTTATATACACTGACTCTGAGGATCGGCTGGTTGCTACTACTTTAAGACCTGCCGGCATTGTCGGAGATTTTGTTTTTCTTAAAGCAAAAGATGTGGCTTCATTTGGAACATTTATGGAGTGGGGGCTTGAAAAAGACTTGCTGGTACCCAAAAATGAGCAGCAGGACAGAATGGTGCCCGGAAAAAAATATCTGACAAAAATCTGTTTGGATAACCAGACACAGCGGGTGTACGGCACGACTCAAATATCTGTGAATTGCGATAAAAATATCAAGGGCCTTAAAGTGGGTCAACAGGTCGATCTCATTATCCATTCTATTACCAAGATTGGTATTACGGCCGTAATCGATAATCGATTCTTTGGTATGCTGTATCTCAACGAAACCTATCAGGACCTGTCAATTGGAGATACGTGTACCGGATATATCATGCGGGTTCGTGAAGATAAAAAAATTGACCTGACTTTGAAAAAACCAGGATATATGTCTGTGGAAGTATCTGCCCGGAAAATTGTAAGTATTTTAAAAGAGGCCGGAGGGTTTATACCCTGTCATGATAAAAGCTCTCCTGAAGATATCAAAAAGGTTTTCTCCATGAGCAAAAAAGAATTTAAAAGAGCAGTTGGAGGGTTATACAAAAAAGGGGTTTTGGAATTGAAAAAAAACGGAATTGGTCTAAAATAATGAATAAGAATGATATCTTGCGCCGTATTCGGTATGTCTTTGATTTTAGCGATTCGAAAATGATTTCTATTTTCAGTCTGGCAGGTCATAAGGTCACACGAGCGCAAATCAGCGATTGGTTAAGAAAAGAGGATGATCCTGCCTGTCAAAAATGCAATGATACACAGCTGGCCATTTTTTTGAATGGATTGATCAATGATAAGCGGGGCAAAAGAGACGGGCCCCAGCCCGATCCGGAAAAGAGTTTAAGTAACAATGCGATTTTCATGAAATTAAAAATAGCCTTAAACTTGAAAGCAGATGATGTAATAAAGATTCTATCCTTGGCTGGTGTGAACATTAGCAAACATGAATTAAGTGCGTTTTTCCGCAGACCGGGCCATAAGCATTACAGAGAGTGTAAAAATCAGATGTTACGTAACTTTTTAAAGGGTTTGCAACTTAAATACCGGCCTGGTCCCGAGGGGATGTCTGAAGATCCCTGGAGCCTAACGCCATCAAAAAGGGTTTAAAATGAGTTTGATGTACGAGGAATTAGATTTTCGGCCGACGCCTATCGGAGACTTGATGTTGAGGCGCCGCCGTTTGATTCAACTCGGGGGGCTTGATATCTATGAGGTCAAGCTTGGAGAGTATTTTCTGATGACGAGCTTGTTTCATGAGGCAGAAGTTCAGCTTTCCAGACTTGGGCTTGGCGTGTTGGATAAAAAAGACCTCGACGTTGTGGTCGGCGGTCTAGGGCTTGGGTACACAGCTGTTACCGCATTGGAAGATAAGCGTGTAACATCGCTCGTTGTTGTGGAGTACTTAGAGGGGGTGATCGAGTGGCATCAAAACGGGCTTGTTCCGCTGGGCAAGACATTGACGGGAGATTCCCGCTGCCAACTGGTGCATGCCGACTTTTTTGCCCTGTCCCGGGACGTGTCAAAAGGCTTTGACCCGGAGTATCCTGCAAATAAACATGACGCCATTCTTTTAGATATCGATCACACTCCGACGAACGTACTACACCAGACAAACACGCGTTTCTATACAAAGGAAGGGCTGGAGGAGCTTGCACAGCATTTGAAACCAGGCGGGGTGTTTGGCCTCTGGGCAGATGGTTTCCCGGAAGAATCTTTTACCAACCTTTTGGGCAGGGTGTTTGAAAGCGCTGAGGCGCACATCATCGAGTTTGATAATCCGCTAACCGGCGGCTCGTCTGAAGGGGCTGTTTATGTAGCACGAGTGAGCCTGTAACGAAAATTACTGTGATGCCCAAAATATGAACAATGTGCTAAGCTCTGAGTCAACCCCGAACATAAAGGAGAAAACAATGGGATTTGTAGAATTTAAGGATTTACCGGAATTGAAAATTGCCAGTGGAATCAAAGCTTATGCAGTGACTGCTGATACGGTTACCGTTCTTCATGTGAGAATTGAAGAAGGGGCGTTACTGCCGGAGCACTCACATCATAATGAGCAGGTGGTTAATATTATTGAGGGAGAACTTGAATTAACTGTGGAAGGTAAAAATTACACTCTGATGCCGGGGAATGTAATGGTCCTGGAGCCGAATGTTGTCCACTCCGGTCGAGCTGTCAAGGCTTGTAAGTTAATCGATGTCTTTCATCCTGTCCGTAAAGATTTCGCTGGTTCAAGTTTTG
>JAHOYS010000352.1 GCA_019038815.1 Desulfobacterales bacterium
TTGTAAACAAAAGAACGTTTAATTCAGACTCAAGTTTATTCAAGGTCTGGCTGACCGCTGAAGCCGTGATGTTCAATTCTCTTGCTGCACTGACCACACTTTTTTGTGCAAAAATATAATAAAAGACTTTCAGTCTGTTAAAATCCGGAAGCATTAGCAATACTTAACCTAAGGTTAAATTGTTTTAATTTTACTTAATACCAAACTTGAAATATATTATCAACATAAATAAAACACATTTAAGACAGGCAGCAATTGTTACCACTTAAATAACAGGAGGTCATTACAGATGAAAGCATTCCTTAAGAAAATAACAAACGTGATCATATACTTTTTTACACCTGAAGATTCTTCAACTCCTATTCATAACGTAACCATCTCTTTTAATATTGAATCCGACATGGTGGGAATTGGTTCTGCAAAGGCATTATTCTGGGTCATGAATTCCATTATCTTCGTGTACCTGATTTCTTTGCTTTAAACTTAATTTATAAATAATATAGGGGGAGATTCCTGCCCTGCCGCACTAGTCTGACAAGAGGTACCACAACAGCCCCACAGAGAATTGAAGAATAAACCCAAATTACTTTGACTTTAATAGTAAACATTGTTAATAGGCAGTGATGATGCATTGACATGATCATTATTATTTAATTCAATTTTCAAAGGGGGAGAAATGAAAAAGATAGGAATCCTTTTAACATTATTTATGTTTTTATTTTCAGGTTCAGTTCTTGCGGCGCCAAAAGCAGGAGGAACCTTTGTGTTTGGCCGCGGCGGCGACAGTGTAGGGCTTGATCCTGCATATGAAACCGACGGCAATTCGTTTATGGTCTGTGACAATATCTTTGAAGCCCTGGTTGCCTATAAGGACGAATCGACTGCCCTTGAACCGGGTCTTGCCGAATCCTGGAATATTGCTGCAGATGGTCTGACGTATACATTCAACTTAAGAAAAGGTGTCAAGTTTCATGACGGCACACCGTTTAATGCAAATGCAGTTGTTTTCTCCATCGGCAGGATGATGAAGGAAAAAAATGTCAAATTTGTTGGAAAAGGGTTTGATATTCCTAAACAAGACAGAACGCCTGAGTATTGGGTATCCATGGGAATGGACGACACCATCGGTTCCATAGAAGCAACCGGCGAATACACGGTTGTATTCAAACTCAAAAGGATAGAGGCACCTTTCCTTTCAAACATGGGAATGGATTTTGCCGATATTATCAGCCCGACAGCCTTTCTGGCAAATCCAAAAGAATTTTTGAGACAACCGGTGGGTACCGGGCCTTTCAAATTTGTCTCCTGGGTAAAAGATGACAAGATTGTCCTTGAAAAATTTAAAGAGTACTGGGATAAAACCGGCGGCCCTTATTTTGATAAAGTCATTTTCAGGGCAATTCCTGAAAACTCTGTAAGATTCCTTGAACTTAAAACCGGTTCCATCAATGTCTGCCAGTTCCCGAATCCGGCAGATATTCCCCTTGCCAAAAAAGATAAAAATCTCCAACTGATTTCCCAGCCGGGCATGAACGTGGGCTACCTGTCTTTCAACCATACCAAGGAACCCTGGAAAAGCAACCTGCATTTAAGAAAAGCCATTGCACACGCCCTCAACAGAAAAGCCATTGTTGACAATATCTATCAGGGTATGGGCCAGGTTGCAAAGAACCCGATTCCGCCAACCATGTGGGGATATAATAAAAGCATCCCGGGCTTTGCCTTTGATGTAGAGCTTGCCAAACAAGAGCTTGAAAAAGCTGGGTTTAAAGATGGAAAAGGTCTGGGCGAGATTACTCTCTGGTCAATGCCTGTACCCCGTCCATACAACCCTGAAGGGCTTAAAGTCGGTGTGGCAATGATTTCAAATCTTGCAAAGATAGGGATCAAGGCAAGAATTGTCAGCTATGACTGGGGCACATATCTTAAAAAACAGCGCGAACAGCCCGACAACATGGATCTGTTCCAGCTTGGATGGACCGGTGATAACGGTGATCCTGATAATTTCCTTGCTGTTCTTTTTGATGGTCTTGCCTCTCCTTCCATCAGGACCCAGTGGCATAACGCTGAATACCACGATTTGATGATCAAGGGCAAAACTACCATTGATCAGGCGGAACGTACTAAAATCTATGAAAGAGCTCTCCAGGTGATTTTTGATGAAGTGGGTACTATTCCCATTGCCCATTCAATAGTTACCTGGCCTACCACCAAAAATGTCATGAATTTCAAGCTTCATCCAACCGGAAGTGTAAGATTGAAAAACGTGTCGTTTAAATAAACACCTGAAAAATGAAAAAGAGCTTGAAAAAGCTCTTTTTCATTTCAAATACATTATCATAACATTATGTTAGCTTATATTATAAGACGTATTTTTATTCTTGTTCCAACACTTTTAGGCGTGTCACTGATCGTCTTTTTTATGCTTCGTCTGACCCCGGGTGATCCTGCTGAACTTATGCTGGGAGAGAGGGCAACAGAAGAATCCCTTCATCAAGTCAGGGAACACCTCGGATTAAATGAACCGCTTCATGTCCAGTACGGCATGTTCATGAAACGATTGATGAAGGGTGATCTTGGCGAAACCATATTTACAAGGCAAAAGGTCTGGACTGAAATCAAACACAGGTTTCCTGCAACCCTGGAATTATCTGTCTGTGCCTTGTTTATTTCCTGTTTTGTGGGGATCATATTGGGGATTGTTTCTGCCACAAAGCAGTACTCGATTTTTGACTACCTGAGCATGCTCGGCGCCTTGACAGGAGTCAGTATGCCAATATTCTGGTTAGGCCTTGTGCTCATGCTGATATTTTCCGTCAATCTAGGATGGCTGCCCATTTCCGGCCGTTTGAGTGTTTTGATCGACCTGGAAGTCGTGACAAATTTTTATGTGCTTGATTCCATTATCACTAAAAACTGGGTGGCACTCAAGGATTCAATCTGGCATTTGATCATGCCGGCTGTGACTTTAAGTACGATTCCCACGGCGATTATTGCCAGAATGACCCGGTCCAGCATGCTTGAGGTCTTAAAACAGGACTACATTAAAACCGCTATGGCAAAAGGGCTTTCCAAGTTCAAAGTGGTTTACAAACATGCATTGAGGAATGCATTGATTCCGGTTGTCACGACCATAGGACTTCAGTTCGGGGTACTGTTGTGCGGTGCCATCCTGACCGAGACTATTTTTGCCTGGCCCGGAGTCGGCAAATGGATGTATGATGCGGTTATGCAGAGGGACTATATGGTTATCCAGGGCGGCACTTTGGTTATTGCCACTATTTTTATCATGATTAACCTGTTCGTCGATCTTCTCTATGCTGTAATAAACCCAAAAATAAGTATCAAATAATCCAAAAGTAAACTTTATGAACAAGAAAAATACAAACAAAGATCCCCTTGACCGGCATCCCATGCTGGAACAGCTCAGTCAGTTGTGGCGGAACAAAACAGCCATTGCAGGCCTGATTATTATTGTCATTTTCATCCTGGTTGCCATATTTGCCCCCTATATCAGTCCCCATGATCCGCTTGAAACCGCCCTCTATGACCAGCTCAAACCACCTGTCTGGTACGAAGGCGGTACCAGCAGACATCTGCTCGGTACAGATGACCTGGGACGTGACATACTTTCCAGATTGATATACGGAGCCAGAATTTCCCTGATGGTATCTGTAATCAGCGTGAGTCTTGCATTCTTTTTCGGCACCCTGATCGGTGCTATTTCAGGGTATAAAAAAGGATGGGTAGATAACATTACCATGCGTCTCATGGATATTATTCTTTCCTTTCCCTATATTCTTCTGGCCATCGTGATTGTTGCCTATCTTGGACCGAGTCTGAAAAATGCCATGATTGCCATTGGAATAACCTATGTTCCCAGATTTGCAAGAATTGTCCGGGGAAGTGTTCTTGAAGAATGTGAAAAAGACTACGTGACAGCTGCCAGGGCCATCGGGGCAAGTGAATTCAGAATTATTTTTATTGCCATTCTTCCCAATTGCCTGGGTCCTCTCATTGTCCAGACAACCTTGAATTTTGCCAGTGCGATTCTTGATGCGGCTGCCTTAAGCTTTCTTGGCCTGGGTGCCCAGCCGCCAACACCTGAATGGGGTGCGATGATTGCCCAGAGCAGATCATTAATTTTAAGGGCTTCATGGGTTATGACACTGCCGGGACTCGCTATTCTGTTCGCAGTTTTAGGGTTCAACCTGCTGGGTGATGGATTAAGGGATGCTCTTGATCCGCGAATGAGGGATTAAAAATGGACAACGACAATCTACTGGATATAATAAAACTTAGAACACATTTTTTTGTCAGGAACCAAATTGCCAAAGCTGTTGATAATGTCAGCATCACCATCGCACCCGGCCAGACCTTAGGACTAGTTGGAGAATCCGGATGCGGGAAAAGCGTGACTGCCCATTCCATCATGAGGCTGATCCCGGAGCCTCCCGGAAAAATTGTGGGTGGCAAAATCCTGTTTGACGGAAAAGATCTGGTAAAAGCAAGTGAAAAGCAGATGCGAAAAGTCAGGGGCAACAAGATCAGTATGATCTTCCAGGAGCCCATGACCTCTTTGAACCCGGTTTTTACCGTTGGGGACCAGGTTTCAGAAGTCATTGAACTTCATAAAAATCTATCCAAAAAAGAATTAAAAAACCGGGTAATTGAGATGTTCAAGCTGGTTGGAATCCCGGATCAGCATACAAGGATAGACGAATATCCCCATCAGATGAGCGGGGGTATGCGCCAGAGAGTCATGATTGCCATGGCACTGGCATGCAACCCCAGACTCATGATTGCCGACGAACCCACCACAGCACTGGATGTCACCATTCAGGCCCAGATCTTGGACCTGATGAACCGCTTGAAATCCGAAACAGGAGCCGCCATTTTATTTATCACCCATGATCTTGGGGTGATTGCAGAAATGGCCCAGATGGTGGCAGTCATGTATGCGGGAAAAATCGTTGAATATGCTGATGTGAAAACCTTATTTGAAAATCCCAGGCATCCATATACTATTGGCTTGATGGAGTCCATACCTGTTCTGGGCAAAAATATGGACATGGACAGATTGCAGACCATAAAAGGTTCGGTCCCATCATTATTCAATCTTCCTCACGGATGTTATTTTTCAAATCGCTGCCCGGATGTGTTCAAGGATTGCATGACCACAAGTCCTCAGATCTATAATATCAATAAAAACCATATAGTACGGTGTTTAAAATATGCCTGATGTCAATAATTCCAAACCATTACTCAGGGTGGAAAACCTTGTTAAATATTATCCCATAAAAGGCGGCATCCTCATGAAGGAAGTTGCCTCGGTCAAAGCCGTTGATAATGTCAGCTTTACCATTCAACAGGGTGAGACCCTCGGGCTTGTGGGAGAATCCGGGTGTGGTAAGTCAACACTTGGCAGAGCTATTTTAAGGCTGGAAGAAACTACCTCGGGCAAGGTCTTTTTTCATGATCAGGGAATTGGGGATCTGGAACCTGAAGCAATACGCCGGCTGAGAAAGAAAATGCAAATTATTTTCCAGGACCCTTTTTCCTCTCTTAACCCGAGAAAATCTGTTTCACAAATCATAGGCGAACCTCTCCTGGTCCACGGGATGAGAAGCAGGTCACAAAGAGATAGTGTCGTGGCTGAAATACTTGAAACCGTTGGACTTGGAAAAGAACACATGCGAAGATACCCCCACCAGTTTTCCGGTGGACAGCGCCAGAGGATCGGCATTGCAAGAGCGATTGCTCTGAAACCTGAATTCATTGTCTGTGATGAAGCTGTATCAGCCCTTGATGTCTCTATCCAGGCCCAGGTGATAAACCTGTTAAAAGATCTTCAGGAACAGTTCAATCTGACATATCTGTTCATTTCCCATGACCTGCATGTAGTGGAATATATTTCAAACAGGGTTGCCGTCATGTATCTTGGTAAAATCGTTGAATTTGCCGATTCAAAAGAGTTGTATAAAAAACCTTTACACCCTTATACCAAAGCTCTTTTATCGTCTTCGCCCATGCCTGACCCCAGTTACAAAAAGAAAACACTGCCATTGACAGGGGATGTGCCAAGCCCGATCAACCCGCCGCCCGGATGCAGGTTTCATACCCGATGTCCCAAATGCCAGGATATCTGTTCAAAAAAGGAACCTGAATTTATTGAACATGAAAAAGGGCATTTTGCAGCCTGCTTTTTTATTTAACAGAACAACCCCTGTTGTCAGGATATTACCCTATTTTCTTCCACTGCATGACAGGCAACACGGGTGCCGTTATCTAATGTTAGTAATTCAGGAATCTGACTGATACATCTTTCATCTGCATACACGCATCG
This sequence comes from Desulfobacterales bacterium, assembly GCA_019038815.1. GTDB lineage: Bacteria > Desulfobacterota > Desulfobacteria > Desulfobacterales > Desulfobacteraceae > Desulfobacula. The sequence continues at coordinate 6,347 of JAHOYS010000352.1, forward strand.
GCCATGGAATACACAACCGCTGGGCAAGTGGACCGGTGTGGGAACTTCACCTTTAAGCTTAATATGCTTGGCAGCTTTTTCCCCAACCTTTGGAATGGCACTCAACAATGCTCTTGTATAAGGGTGACGCGGCGTTTTATACAGATCTTCCGATTTTGCAAGTTCACATAAAGTACCAAGATATAAAACAGCCACACGAGTACTGATATGCTGCACAACACTTAAATCATGTGTAATAAACAGATAGGTCAGTCCCCGTTTTTCTGCCAGTTTCATGAGCAGATTTAAAATTTGCGCCTGTATGGAAACATCCAGAGCTGAAACCGGTTCATCTGCCACAATAAATTCCGGATCTAAAACCAGGGCTCTTGCAATACTGATTCTCTGTCGCTGTCCACCGGAAAATTCATGGGGATACCGGGTAATCCATGCAGGATCAACCCCAACCTGGTCCATAACCTCATTGATTTTATCAGAAATTCCTTTGGATGACATCCTTGGATTATGAAACCGAAGCGGTTCTTCCAAAGTCTGGCGAACCGTTTTTCTTGGATTCAAAGAGGCATAAGGATCCTGAAAAATCATCTGTATTTTTTTTCTAAACGGCAACATCTGTTCATGCGTTAGATGATCCGTCCGCTGGCCATTATAAATAATTTCACCGGAACTGGGAGGATAAAGACCTAAGATCACTCTGGCCAGCGTTGATTTACCGCAACCGCTCTCACCAACGATGCTTAATGTTTCTCCCCGTTTCACTGAAAGAGACACGTCATTGACAGCCTTTACAGTCGTTTTTTCCAGATGCGGTATCCTGCCTTTGAATGTCAACTGGTCCAGCCAGCCACCGGAAATATCAAAATGCTTCACAACATTTTTTATAGTAAGTATGCTATTTTC
>JAHOYS010000010.1 GCA_019038815.1 Desulfobacterales bacterium
AAAAGATATACCCAGTGAACTTTCAGATGATCGAGCCCGCTTTTATGTCTGAGATGAAAATATGGCCACACCTCCTGTTGGATTACCCTCAGAAAAATTATCGTTCTTTTTGACCATACATACCGTAACTGACTTTATCATTGAGAAGGGAAGATTCTGGATGTCCCTCTTTTTGCTCAGCCGGATAGCCTATGGCAATAATCGATTCCACAACCATGCCTTCTTTAAGCCCGATTCGTTCCGCTACATACTGCTCAGCGCTTATTTCGTCACTGTGTTCACGCAGCCGTATCTGAATCCAGCAGCTACCCAAACCCAGATCAGCTGCCTGCAGATGAATAAGAATAGAGGCAATTGATGCATCCTCCACCCAAACGTCAGATTTTTGAGGATCGGCAGCAACGACGATGGCAAGAGTGGCATTTTTCAAAAAGTTTGACCCATGGGTTTTTGCTTTAGAAAGATCTGCTATCATTTTTCCATCTGTAATAACAATAAATTCCCAGGGATTAAAACTTCGTGATGTTGGTGAACGAAGCGCCGCCTCAATGAGAGCATCTATTTTCTCTTTCTCCACCGGACGGTCTTCAAATTGCCTGATGCTTCTACGTTTTTGCAAAAGCTCTATAAACATAATTTTTCTCCTGTCAGGTTGAATATTTATCCATACAACAAGGCAGCATTTTCTCCCAGTATCTGTTTTTTTTGTTGGATATTAATACCTGAATTATCAATATCCGTGTAATATCTGTCAGGTGCCAGCAACGGAAAATCCGTTCCAAAAAGAACTTTGTCTGCTACTCCCGCATCAGCGGCAATATCATAGATTTGCGGATCATATAAAAACGGGGAGGCTGCAGTGTCATACCATATGTTTTTTAAGGTGGTTTTTGTCTCTTTTTTCAAAATGTTATAAAGAAAGATTCCCCCGCCCCAGTGGGCCAGAATAATTTTATTGTCAGGAAAAGTTTTGGCAAGCGTGTATATCTGTTCCAGGGTAACGGGTGTTTTCCCCGGATATTTGTGCCCGACAGGTTCATTTGTGTGGATCATGCAGGGCAGGTTGCCTTTATCCCTTAAAACAGCCATAACAGGATCAAGGAATGTTAATGCTTTTTTATCAATCCCGGAAAGATAGAATGCCAGTTCGCCTGCACCGCAAAGGCCTGCATCAATACATCTTCGGGTTTCATCAGGGGCACCGTCCCAGGCAGCATCGAAACAGGCAAGGCCCTTGATTCTACCCGGATATTTTTGGACAGACTCAATGATGACGTCATTATTTTTTTTTGTAAATTCAGGGTTGCGCCAGGGAAATCCGCAGATGACTGAGATATCAACCTGATATGTATCCATTGATTCTATTAAGTCATTAATATTGCAGATCGCAGCTTTAGGAGAATTGTAAAGCAGCTTGAATTCAGGTTCATTATCAAAGTATCCGGAACGGTCCTGTTTGATTTTTTCCGGGAAAATATGTACATGTGAATCAATAATCATGTCAATCACCTAAATAATAGTTAGATATTGAAAAATATCCTAGGGCAATATATATTAATAATTTTATGCAAACAAGGGTTGAATAAAGGATGGTAATGAAATATTACCCTGTATTTCTTGACTTAAAGGCTAAGGATTGCCTTGTTGTGGGGGGCGGTAATGTCGGTGCAAGAAAGGCCGCAACCCTTGAAAAATGCGGTGCAAAGGTAAAAGTGATCAGTGATCGGTTTTCTCCCGGGTTTGATGATTTGAAAAAAACATCCATTTGTATTGAAAAAAAAAAATATGAGAAAAAAGATGTAAACGGGATGTTTCTTGTTTTTGCAGCTACCAATAATGCTGATTTAAACCAGCAGATAAAAGATGATGCTTCAATGCTCGATATCCTTTGTAACGTAGCCGATGCGCCCGATAACAGTGATTTTCTGCTTCCTTCGATAGTTGACAGGGGGGATCTTGTCCTGGCAGTTTCAACCTCGGGATCAAGTCCTGCAATGGCAAAGAGAATCAGGCAGGATCTTGAAAATCAATTTGGCTCCGAGTATGCTCGGTTATTACTTTTGATGGGAAATGTTCGCAAAAAACTTTTATCATCCGGGCATGCCCCGGATGAACATAAAGAGATATTCCATACCCTCATTGAGAAAGGGATCCTTGAAATGATCAAAGCAAATGATGAAATAAACATAAACGCGGTCTTATGTGATGTTCTTGGAAAGCAATACTCATATCAAGATCTTGTTTCTTCAAGGAGTTATGAATGAGTCTTCAATCTGCGGATTTGGTGTTATTATTAGCAACCATGCTCTATTTGGCAAGCATGACAGGGTATTTATTGTTTTTATTTAACCAGAAACCAATATATCAAAAAACAGCCTTTTACCTGATTACTACAGCCATTGTGTTCCATTTTGTCAGTATGATAATTTATACGATAGCAACCCGGCATGTGCCTATACAGAATTTATCCCAGAGTTTATCAGCATCAGCATTTGCCATAGGCTGCATGTTTTTATTTTTCCAATATAAATTTGATCTTAAAATTTTAGGGGTGTTTGCTTCGATCTTGTTATTTGGCATCATGCTGGTGGTATTGATGATTCCGGATGTACCAGTTGAGAGTAATGCTGCTTTTAAAGGATTCTGGTTTTATTCTCATATTATTCTAGTGTTGACAGGTGATGCAGCCCTTGGGCTGGCATGCGGGACAGGAATTTTATATTTATTGCAGGAAAAAGGGATTAAGACTAAAAGTCCTGGTTTTTTTTTCAAACGGCTGCCGTCATTGGATTTTCTGGATAATGTCGGATATACTTGTCTGACCACGGGATTTGCCCTGCTCACAATCGGTCTTGTAACAGGGTTTATCTATGCAAAAACTATCTGGGGCACATTTTGGAGCTGGGATCCCAAAGAAGTATTCTCTGTAGGAACCTGGCTGGTTTATGCGGTTTTGCTGCATCTTCGTCTCAATTCGGGATGGCGTGGCAGAAAATCAGCCATAATGACCATTATCGGCTTTTTTATTATTATATTTACATTTCTTGGGGTCAATATGCTGTTAGGCGGGCATCACCAGGCTTTTACAAAATAAAGAAAGAACAATGTCAAAAATTATTTTAATCGGTATAAACCATAAAACCGCACCTGTTGAACTCAGGGAAAAACTTTCTTTTTCCGATGAAGAGACTCTAACCGCACTTGAATTATTAAACCAGGACGAAGATATTAAAGAAAGCCTTATATTTTCCACCTGCAACCGGACAGAAGTTTTATATATCCCCCGGGCCGGTGAAAAGGTTAATAAAATTTTTGACTTTATTGCGCATCATAAGAAAGTTGATTTATCCGAGTTTAAGAGCGCTTTATATATTTATAAGGAAGATGAAGCAATCCGGCACTTGTTCAGGGTTGCATCAAGCCTGGATTCAATGGTGGTTGGCGAGCCTCAGATTTTAGGCCAGATCAAGCAGGCCTACAGGGTTGCTATACAAAGCAATGCCTCAGGTGTGCTCCTGAATCGGCTGATGCATAAGACTTTCAGCATTGCAAAAAAAGTTAGAAAAGAAACAGGGATAGGGGATAATGCGGTTTCCATCAGCTACGCTGCCATTGAGCTTGCCAATAAAATTTTTTCAGATTTATCCCAGAAGAGTGTCATGTTGCTTGGGGCCGGTGAAATGGCGGAACTGGCTGTGGAACACCTGATATCCAATAAAGTTAAAAATATTGTTGTGGCAAATAGAACCTTTAAAAATGCAGTGGACCTTGCCCGGAAATTCAATGGCCAGGCTGTCAAATTTGAAGAAAGGGAAGATACATTAAAAGATGTTGATATTATTATCAGCTCAACCGGTGCAACAGATTATGTGTTGACCCAGCGCCAAGTCAAACGGGCCATGAAAAAAAGGCATCATAATACGCTTTTTTTCATTGATATTGCAGTTCCAAGGGATATTGATCCAAAAATAAACACAATTTCCAATGCCTATGTTTATGATATCGATGATTTGAAAAATATTGTCGAGTCAAATATTGAGCAACGGGGAAAAGAGACGGTTAAGGCTGAAAGATTTATCGACGAAGCTGTGTTGAAATTTCGCAAATGGCTGGAAAGCCTTGCCATTGTACCGACGATTAAAGCATTGAACGATAAAATGTCTTCCATAGTTGAAATTGAATTTAAAAAGACCTTTTCAAATCTGAACCATTTTTCACAAGAAGATATTGAGGCAATCAACCGCATGACCCGGGCCATTGCAACCAGAACCATTCATGACCCCATCCTTTTTTTGCGCAATACCGGTGATCACAGAGATGATTCTCTTTACCTCAATGTTACCCGGGAATTATTTAATCTGGATATACCCGAGGAAGAATAGTCAAAGCTTCAATCCTTCCATTTAATTCTTTACATTTTATTAAATTCAAGTATAGTATCAAGTTTTTGGATATTCTTGTATATTAAGAAAAAGGGCAAACATAATGAAAAAAGAAGATTCAGATTTTTTTAAAAATCTTTTAGAGGACAGGCTTAAGGAACTCCTTTCCAATGCTGACAGCACTGTGACCGGTATGACCAAGCCAAAAGAGAATTTTCCCGATCCAACGGACAGGGCTGCCCATGAAGCTGAGAGAAATTTTGAACTCCGCATAAGAGATCGTGAACACAAATTGATCAAGAAAATCAAAAAAGCGCTTGTACGTATCGGAAACCAGACATTTGGAACATGTGAGGTTTGCGAGGAAGAAATCTCCATCAAAAGACTTAAGGCACGACCGGTCACCACTTTGTGTGTTGATTGCAAAACACGTGAAGAGGATATGGAGAAGGCTCTTGGCGTTTAGCAGATGCAAGATAGTTCATTGATTGATCTTCATGTACATTCTACAGCTTCAGATGGATCATTCTCTCCTTTAGAAATTATGAGTCTGGCAAAAAAGGCCGGACTCAAGGCTGTTTCTATAACAGATCATGATACAATAGATGGTATCAAACAAGTCTTAAAACATCCCCTAACAACTTGCCCGGAATTTATTACCGGAGTTGAAATCAGTTGCGAGCCGCCATCCGGATTCAAAGATGTGGGAAGTGTTCATCTGTTGGGATATGGATTCAGTGTTTATGATAAAAATCTTAATATTATTCTCGATGATGCAAAAAAGGCCAGGGCTCAAAGAAATCCGAAAATTATTGAAAAATTAAACACCCTTGGATTCAACATCAGTATCGAACAGGTGGAAAAGCGCTTTGGCGCGGATCAGACAGGTCGTCCTCACATTGCAGAACTCATGAAGGAACTTGGGATTGTAAAAACCTTCAGGGAAGCGTTTGATAAGTATCTTGGCAAAGGCAAACCGGCTTATGTTGATAAATATAAGGCATCATGCCGGCAGGCAATTCAAACGATTCTTAAGGCAGGAGGGATTCCTGTCCTGGCGCATCCTGGGCTGTTGACGTTCAATAAAACTCATCAGCTGGAAAATTTTCTTGATATGCTTATCACCTATGGCCTGGAGGGTATGGAGGTTTATTATACCGACCATGACACTTCAATGACATCATTTTTTCAGCAGCTTGCAAACCAAAAGGGTTTGATAATTACAGGCGGTTCTGATTTCCACGGGGTATTTAACGAAGGGGTTCAGATCGGGTCTGGCAAGGGTGATCTTAATATTGGATACTCACTGTTTAAAGCATTAAATAACCGTTTAGAGGAAACCAGAGAAAAATATACAGATTTAAGCATCCTTGAAAATAATATCGGATATTCATTTAAAGATAAATCATTATTGAATAATGCAATGTGCCACAGGTCTTATTTAAATGAAAACCCTGATTCAAACTCTTCTGATAATGAACGGCTTGAGTTTTTAGGGGATGCAGTTTTAGGGTTGTGCATCGGACACGTGTTGATGGAAAAGAGTCCGTCAAAAAAAGAAGGAGAGCTTTCAAAGCTGAGATCCAACCTTGTCAGTGAACCTGCCCTTGCCGATATGGCAAGGTTTATAGACCTTGGCAGATTTATCCAGCTTGGAAAAGGAGAAGCAATTTCCAGGGGATTTGATAAAAATTCCATACTGTCCGATACATTTGAAGCAGTTGTTGCAGCTGTTTATCTGGATGCAGGGTTTGATACAGTATATCAACTGGTTCATGATATTTTCAGAGAAAGTTTTGAAAAAATCCTGTCAAACGAAAAGATTATTGATTATAAGAGCATGTTGCAGGAATGTGTCCAGGAGCAGGGCTCAACAACACCTCAATATGTCGTTCTCAATGAGATCGGTCCTGACCACGATAAAACTTTTGAGATCAGTTTAACCCTTTTTGGTATAGAGTCCAGAGGTCTTGGGAAAACAAAAAAAGCAGCTGAGCAGGACTCTGCAAAAAAAGCCCTGAAGATTTTTAAGAAAATAAATCCCTGATGGCGTGACTGGAGGTTTCTTTCATGGGCCAGACAGCAAAACCCCTTGTTATTCCGGTATTCATTCCCCATTCAGGGTGTCCACATCAATGTGCATTCTGTAATCAAACCATTATTACCAGTCAGAAATCAAGAGTGCCGGATAAAACTGTCATCCATCAAATTGTGAAACAGTATTTACACTATAAAGGTAATCGTGAACAGGTGGAACTGGCCTTTTTCGGAGGAAATTTTTTAGGGCTGGCCCGCGAAACCATCATTCAATTGCTTGATCTGATCCAGCCCTATATCCAAGAAAAAAAAATTGACGGCATACGGTTTTCCACCCGGCCTGATACCATTACCCAACAGATGCTTGATCTTATCATGCAGTATAATATATCTGCCGTTGAACTGGGTGTCCAGTCCATGAACGATGAGGTTCTGTCAAAATCCAGAAGGGGTCACACCGGCATGGATACGATAAAGGCCATACATTTGCTGAAAGAATATCCATTCAAGATTGGTATTCAGGTAATGGTGGGGCTGCCGGGTGATAATGAAGAATCATTGTTTGAAAGCACAAAAAAAGCGGCACAGCTTGCCCCTGATTTTGCCAGAATTTATCCATTGATGGTGTTGAAAGGCAGCCTTATGGAACAATGGTATTCAAAAGGCAGATATCACCCGTTAAGTCTTGACGAGACTGTCCGGCTTGTCAAAAAAATGGTTCAGATATTTAAGGCGGCAAATGTTGATGTCATTCGCATGGGGCTGCAGGCTTCCGACATTATGGAAGATGAATCAATGGT
>JAHOYS010000040.1 GCA_019038815.1 Desulfobacterales bacterium
CAGCGTCAATACATGAGCTGGGGTAAAAACAATATGATTTTTGGAAAGATGATCAGTATAATCACACTGACAATCACGGCAATAAGGAAAGGGAAAATACCCTTGAATATTTTTTCCAGGGGAATTTCATGGTCCAGTACATTTTTTGCAACCCCGTATACAACATATACGTTTATACCAACCGGCGGTGTGATAACTCCCATTTCCGTCACCATAACAATAATGATGCCAAACCAGATGGGATCATATCCAAGCTCCATGACAACCGGGAAGAAAATGGGTACGGTTAAGGTGACAAACGCCAGGGCATCCATAAAACAACCACCGATAAAATAGATCATAATGACTACCGCCATGACCAGGAACGGCGCCATTTGGAGTTCGCTGACCCAGCCGGCAATTTCAAATGGTATTCTTGTAACTGCTAAAAATTTTCCAAAAATAACAGCCCCTGCAATGAGCGTCATGACCATGCACGAGGTTCTCAAAGTTTCCATCAGGGACTTGACAAATCCATCCCAGGTGATCTGTTTTCTTATTATTGCAATGATAAGTATACCAAATGCACCGATTGCCGCGGCTTCCGTCGGTGTAAAAAGACCGATAAAAATACCGCCGATAACAAGTGTAAATACTGCCAGGGTTTCACCGAGACCGAACAATGCCTTGAATTTTTCCGCCCAGGTAAATTTTTTCCCCGGAGGGCCTTGTTCCGGATTAATGCGGCATTTGATATAAATGGCAATAATGAAAAGAATGGTAACAAGAATTGCCGGGAAAATTCCGGCAACAAATAATTGACCGATGGACTGCTCAGTCAGGATACCGTAAATAATCAGAACAACACTGGGAGGCATTATCATACCGATCCCGCCGCCTGATGCAACAGACCCTGTCGCCAGTTCATCATCATAATCATAGCGTTTCATTTCAGGAAGCCCAACCGTTGCCATGGTTGCCGCTGTTGCAGGGCTGGACCCGCAGACCGCTCCAAAAGCAGTACAGGCGGATACTGTTGCCATGGCAAGACCGCCCCTGGTGCTTCCAAGAAATTTATAGCCGACGTCATAAAGACGTTTGCTGATTCCAGAATTAAATCCGAGCTGTCCCATGAAGATGAACAAGGGGATGGTTGTTAAATCGTATGATCCAAAGACTTCATACACATTTCTGGACAAAAGAACCAGGCCGGCATTATGCGTGATCATGGTGCTGAATCCAACAAAGCCGACTGTGGCCATAACAAATGCAACAGGCATTCTTGTCAGAAACATGAGGAGCATGATTATAATACCGATTATGCCAATAATTGTCGGGCTCATTTTGTTTTTAATTCTTTCAATTGTTTAATATCTTTAAAAATAGTCTCTATTATGGTAACAGAGAAGACCAGTAAACCAAAAGCGAGCAGGTATATAATGTAATAAATGGGAAATTCCAGGTTCATGGAGACTTCGCCTGTTTTACGTATATCCTTTGCATAAAGAAACATCTGCCAGGTCACAAGGCAGAACAGAACAAGGCTTAATGTCCGGGTAAAAAGGTCGATGATCAGCTGCGTTTTTTTAGACAGCAGCCGAACCAGTATTTCTACACCGACATGCCCTTCCACCTTATAGGTATAAGGCAATGCCGCAGCCACAACAATAGTGGCCAGAAAACCAACAAGTTCAACAGAGCCGAATATGGGATGCTTGAAAAAACGACCGATAACATCAACAACAGTCAACAGCATCATGGCTGTGATAGCAGTTGCACCGATGATTTTTAAAAACCCGGAAAATTTATCCAATATTGTGGAGAGAATACTCATACAACATCCTGCATATAATTAATAAATGGTTAAAAAATGACCGGCTTTGATATAACAAGGCCGGTCATTTATGGATTAATGTTTACATCTTCGCTTTGATGAAATCTACAACTGCTTTTCCATCAACACCTTTTGCACTCGCTTTCTTGACATACCCATCGATTACAGGAGCGACAGCGTCTTCCCATTTTTTGGATTCTGCATCAGAAAGACTAACCACTTTTCCACCTTTAGATGTAAAGAACGCAAGACCTAATTTGTCTGCTTCATCCCAGGCTTCGCCGTGTTTAATAGACCATTCTGCATTTATATCCTTGATTATCTTTTGCGTTGCAGGAGACAATTTGTTCCATTTGCCTTTGTTCATGAAAACGGCAAATGTGGTAGTATAGGCTGTTGAATAATTTTCAGTCAGAAAATGAACAACTTCGCCTAATTTCCAACCCTTATTGGCTTCAACAGGGTGGAGTGAACCATCGACAACACCTTTTTGAAGCATCTGGTAGCATTCCCGCATGGATTTACCAACAGGCGATGCACCAAGGGCAGCAGCAACAAGACCGCTGGTTCCTGTGCCTCTAAGTTTAAGACCCTTCAGGCCCGCCATGGTAGAAACGGCTTTGTCGCGTGTATGGATAAGTCCTGGGCCATGAGCATGAAGAAACATGATTTTTGAATCATTAAATTCCTCGGGTTGAAATCTGTTTAAAACAGCATTGGCAACGGCAGTTGCCTGTACACCGCTTTTATAACCCAGGGGAAGGTCAATGGCGGATGCTACGGTAAAACGACCCCTTGAATATGCAAGAACGGTCATGCCGATATCTGCAATACCCTGAACAACGCCATCGTAAGTTTGCGGGGCTTTTGTAAGGGTGCCTGCAGGAAAATATTTAATAATGACTTCACCATTGGTTCTTTTTTCTACTTCTTTACACCAGCTTTCTGCTAGAATACTTTGAATATGTGTGGGGGGGAAAAAATTAGCGTAGGTGAATTCAGTTTTAGCTGTTGCATTAAAAGCAAAAATTGTAGTGAAACAAAAAATTAAAAAAGATAAAAACGTAATTCTCTTCATTTTGTTGACCTCCTGAAAAAGTTTATAATATAGCCAAAAATTAACTTGGTATTCTATAATTTAAGTAATTTGACCATTGTTTTGTTCGGGGGACACCTCCTTTCATTGAACTATTATTAATCGTGTCACAATGTAACTATAAATCAGCTATATTTAATAACTATATTTACAAAAAAGAAATCATGTCAAGGGAAATCTTCATTTTGGAAAATAAAAATTTAGTTTATTTGGTTGACATATCAACCTTTTCTTTAAATTTAAAATAAATTCTTGACGTGTAGCTGTAATGTATCTATAAAACATCTAAGTAATAGCTAAAATATACTATTGTTGTATGTTTACTTTGTAAACAGGAGTTTAATATCATGGCGATTGGCAATGAAAAAAATGATAACTTTGAAGAAAGCTACTCTCACAGCAAGGTGAAATTTGAAATCTATGGCGAAGAAATTATTGAAAAAACTGTTAATTCAAGTGGTAACAGCGGAAGAGTTTATCTGCCGCCTGGATGGATCGGCATAAAAGTTAAAGTTGTAAAATGTTAATATAATTAATGTTAATATAATTAAGGAGTAATAAAATGGTGAATGTACCGGATAAAATTCAGACCTGGCAGATGGTAACCCCATTTAGAAAAGACAGGGAAACAGGTGAAGTCACCCCTGGCAAACTTGAAAAAACACAGATTGATGTACCAGAACTTAAACCGGGGGAAGTCCTGGTTGAAGTTGCAGGCTGTGGTGTCTGCCATACAGACCTTGGATATTATTATTATGGAGTACCCACAGTAAACAAACCTCCTTTAACACTGGGACATGAAATTTCCGGAACTGTTGTGGCTGCCGCAGATGATGTAGGTTCCTGGAACGGGAAAGAAGTTATTGTTCCTGCTGTCATGCCCTGTAGAAAATGTTATCTTTGCAAGACAGGCAGGGGAAACAGATGCCTTGCCCAGAAAATGCCGGGTAACAGCATGGGAATTTATGGTGGTTTTTCAAGCCACATTCCTGTTCCTGCCATTGATCTTTGCGAAGTTAAAAACCGGGGTAAAATCCCTCTTGAAAAACTGGCAGTTGTGGCAGATGCGGCAACAACGCCTTTCCAGGCAGCTAAAAGAGCTGATGTCCAGGTGGGAGATAATACCATTGTTATCGGGGTTGGCGGTGTAGGACAATACATGGTCCAGGTGCTTAAAGCCCTGGGTGCGGCAACTGTCGTTGCTATTGATATCGACCAGGAACGCCTTGATACCATGCTGAAAAACGGAGCAGATTTTGCTGTCAATTCCATGGGTAAAACCACCAGGGAAGTTTCAGGGGAAGTTAAAGCATTTAGAAAAGAGAATGGTCTGGCCTCAACCGGCTGGAAAATATTTGAAGTTTCAGGCTCAAAACCAGGGCAGGAACTGGGACTTGCACTTTTAAGCTTTACCGGCAAAATGGTTGTTGTGGGCTATGGTCCCCAAAAGGTTGAATATTCCATTTCAAGGCTCATGGCTTTTGATGCTGAACTTATTGGTACCTGGGGATGCCTGCCTGAATATTATCCATCCGTGCTGAGCATGATCACCAGCGGAAAAATTAATTTTGAAGAGTTTGTTCAGACAAGACCCATGAGTACCATAGAGGCAAGCTTTGATGAAGCGCATAAAAAGTCACCTGATCAGAGAATTGTACTTATTCCTGATTTTTAATATTTTTAAAGGATGATAAAGATGAAATTAGAAGGAAAAAAAGCTATTGTTACCGGTGGAAGCCGCGGTATCGGGAAAGCCATTGCCCTGATGTATGCAAAAGAAGGGGCAGATATCCTGGTCAACTACCATTCCAATGATACTGCTGCAAAAGAAACCGTAGCCCAAATTGAAGAACTGGGCCGTAAAGCCGTTGCTGTTGCAGCAGATGTTGCCAATTACCAAAGTGCGCAGAATATGGTTGAAGAATGCGTAAAACAGCTGGGTGGGGTTGATATTGTTGTCAACAATGCCGGTGTTTCCAAACCCTCCATGTTGCTTAAAATGAAAGAAGAAGACTGGGATGCTATTATTGATATCCATTTAAAAGCTGCCTTTAATACCACCCAGGCAGCAGGCCGCCATATGAAGGAACAAAAATCAGGCAAAATCATTAATGTGATTTCTACAGCCGGTATTTTCGGAACCGTCGGCCAGATTAACTATGCGTCTGCAAAAGCAGGGATCATAGGATTTACAAAATCAGCTTCCCGTGAGCTTGGCAGATATGGGATCAATGTGAACGTCATCTGCCCGGGAATTACTAAGACCGAAATGACGGGGACGCTTCAGACTAATGAGAAGCTTAAAAAAATATATGAAGGCAGAATTCAGCTGGGAAGATTTGCAGAACCTGAAGAAATTGCCCCTGCATTTGTATTCCTTGCTTCTGATGATGCAAGTTATATCACAGGCCAGGTCCTTGGTGTGGATGGCGGCTATATAGGGTAATTATTTTTGAACCAAACCATATGAAGCAGTAAGTAATAATAAATAATATTAAAGGAGATTATTTAAGATGAGTCTCGGATGGATGCCAAGAGAAAACGAAGTTAAAGATCATTCTTTGCATAGAAATCCCCATTGGGGAACAGAAGCGCCATGCGTAGGATATGAAAAAAAACCATTAACAGATCCTAAAGGAAATGTTACGGAAAAATTGTTTGTTGCATGGATTACTTTAAATAACCCAAGACAGTTCAACTCTTATACCACAGACATGGTAAAGGGTGTGATTGCCGGATTTGAGAATGCGTCCCTGGACAGAAGTGTCGTCGCCGTGGTTTTTACCGGAACAGGCCCCTATGCATTCTGCACAGGTGGAAACACAAAAGAATATTCAGAATTTTATTCAAAAAGATGTGATGAATACGGCCAGTACATGGAGCTTTTTAACCACATGGTTGATTCCATCCTTGCCTGCAAAAAACCGGTCATCTGCCGGGTGAACGGCATGAGAGTTGCCGGTGGCCAGGAAATAGGACTTGCATGTGATATTGCCATATCTTCCGATCTTGCCATTTTCGGCCAGGCAGGACCAAAACATGGTTCAGCACCTGCCGGCGGATCTTCGGATTTCCTTCCCTGGTTTCTGACTGCTGAAGATGCCATGTGGAACTGTGTATCCTGCGAGATGTGGTCTTCATATAAAATGAAACAAAAAGGCATGCTCTCCAAGGTTGTCCCTGTTCTTAAAATAGACGGTGAGTGGGTGAGAAATCCTCTCATTATCACTGACAAATATCTTGAAGACGGTGAGATCGTTTATGGCGAATATAAATCAGGACAGGACTTTAAAGACGGCCGGGCCATTCTTAAACAACATCAGGCCAATGCTGATTTTGAACTTCTTGATAAAGAAGTCAACAATGTGATCTGGAAGTTTGCCAACCTTTTTCCAGGCTGCCTGATTAAATCCATTGACGGTATCCGCCAGAAAAAGAAATTCTTCTGGGATACCATGAAGAATGATCACAGACACTGGCTTGCAGCCAATATGTCAGGTGAAGCATTTCTTGGATTTGGTGCATTTAATACCAAAAAAATTACCGGCCAGGATACTGTTGATTTTATCAAATTCCGCCAGAATGTTGCTGATTCCAGGCTGTGGGATGATGAAATGTTTGCCGAAGTTATGGGTAAACCTCAAGAATAAGCATACTTTTAATTTATGGTTCAAAGTCTGTATCAGGCTTTGGGCCATAAATTATTGCCCTGGTTTAAGGTGTGCAGGCATGCATGATCCGTGGAGACTCAAAATCTATTGATTTTTTGAAATAACTTCATTGATAACCCTGTTCAGCTCATTTTTGGTTGCAGGCTTTGTAACAAACCCCGAAAAACCATATGCCGTGAAATTGGTAACTGCCGGGTCATCAGAATAACCCGTAATAACTATCCCTCTGGCATTATGATCAATTTCAAGAAGCCTTTTCATGGTCTCTTTTCCCCCCATTCCGAATTTATTGGATAGATCCAGAATCACAACATCAAAGGGTTCTTTTGATTCCATGGCCTTTTTATATATTTCAACAGCTTTTTTGCCTTCGACGCAGGTTTCAACATCATATCCTGACCTGCTGAGCATCTGATCCATAAAAGACCGGATCATTTTTTCATCATCCATTAAAAGGATTTTCCCTTTACTCGTGGCAGATTGTTTTACATGCTCCTGTGGCGCAGGCTTTTTTTCCGGTTTTTGCAGATCAGGTTCTTTGACAGTGAAAGCCGGCAGACAAATTGAAACGTTTGATCCTTTTCCCAATTCAGATTCTACGTTGATTAATCCCCCATGTTTTTTAATTATGG
>JAHOYS010000196.1 GCA_019038815.1 Desulfobacterales bacterium
TATTGGAGATTAATCAAAGTCCTGCTCCGAAACTCTTTATACATCGGTAACTTTATTTGATCTTCAGCATGAAATTTTATTTTCATAAAAAGTAACACTGAAAAATTAACACTTGACATTTTATGAAATAAATTTTAGTTTAGAGGTTCCGCTGGATACAATGGCGTATTAGCAGAATTAAAAGAAAACAAAGGCGTTTTCCCAATATTACCGGGCGAATGCCTTTTTTTATTTTAATTTTGGGAAGAAAAAATGAAAATTAACACCACACCAAAACTTACGCTGTTTCACTGTTTAAACTCTTTTGAAGAAACCACCTCAATGTTTGACGGCTGCGAAGCTAAAACCATTAAGATGGCTTGCTCCTCAATGACAAAGGATATCCATCTTTTAAAGGCCTTTGAAGCCGGAGCAGATGCTGTCCTGGTTCTGGTATGCCCGAATAAAGGCTGCAGGTATGCCCAGGGCAGCATACGGGCTAAAAAACGGGTTGATTATGTAAAAACCATTCTGGATGATATCGGGATGGATAGCAGACGATTGAACATATTCAATACCACTGCAAAAGACAGCGGGTCGATTAAAGATATTATAAAAAACACGATATCACAACTTGAAACGATCGGCCCGAACCCTGCTTTAAATCATTTTAATTAATATCATCCCCATTGATGTTATTCTAAAATGCCCGGGCTTGAAGCAAGGCTATATTTTTTTAGATTTTTGATTTCATTGTTTATCACTCCCCAGTTCGATGAAACCAAAAATATATTAAAACTTAGCCTTGCTTTAATCTGATCTTTTTCTCAACCATATCCAAAAAATGGAGTGCAAAATGATAACTGCCGGCCAGAAACCTATAAATGAAATTATCGAACTTGTGGAACCATATAAAAAGCTTTTAATTTTAGGTTGCGGTACCTGTGTAAAAACATGCTTTGCCGGTGGTGAAGATGAGGTTGCAGTCCTCGCCTCCGCCCTCAGGCTCAGTTTTAAAAAAATGGCCCGCTCCATTGAAATAGAAGAGCTGACCATTGAACGTCAGTGTGAAAATGAATTTATTCAGGAAGCATCACCCGGAATTGCCAGAAATGATGCCATCCTTTCCCTTGCCTGTGGCGCCGGCGTTCAGGCCATGGTAAAACGATTTGCTAAAGAAGTGGTATTACCGGGCTTAAATACAACATTTATCGGAATTCAGGAAAATCCCGGCATTTTCACTGAAGAATGTTCTGGTTGCGGAGACTGCAGTCTTGCAATATTCGGAGGCATATGTCCTGTCACCCGATGCGCCAAAAAACTCTTAAACGGTCCCTGCGGCGGTTCCCAGAAGGGGTTTTGTGAAATTGATCCGGATACTCAATGTGCGTGGCATTTGATTATTGAACGGCTGACAACGCTTAAGCAGCAGGATAACCTGAAAACCTATATACCTCCAAAAAACTGGAACACCAGTCTTTCCGGGGGTCCGAGAAAACTGATCAGGGAGGACCATATCATATGAAAACTTACAGCAATCTCCATGAAAAACTAAGCATGGGCGAATTTGCGGTAACAGGGGAATGCGGCCCCCCAAGAGGTGCCAGCAAAGAAGTGATTGATAAAAAAATCAACCTGCTGCAAGGGTTTGTGGATGCTGTAAATGTCACTGACAACCAGACGGCCATTGTCAGGATGTCCAGTATTGCAGCCTCTGCCCACCTTGTTGCCGCAGGCCTGGAACCTGTCATGCAGATGGTGGTAAGAGACAGGAACAGGATTGCCATCCAGTCGGATATCATGGGGGCTTATTCTTTAGGCATAAAAAATATTTTATGCCTGTCCGGCGATCACCAGAAATTCGGAAGCCAGCCCGATGCCATGAATGTATTTGACATTGACTCGGTCAACCTCATCCGAACCGTTCGAGATATGCGGGATAAAGGCAAAGATATGAGTGGATTTAATCTGGATGTGGCCCCTCAAATGTTTATCGGGGCAGCTGCCAATCCTTTTGCCGACCCTTTTGAATACCGCGTGATCCGGCTGGCCAAAAAAATAGATGCCGGGGCTGATTTTATCCAGACCCAGTGTATTTATAATATGGACCGGTTCAAGGAATGGATCAGGCGGGCCGATAATGAAGGCCTGACAGAAAAAGTCTATATCCTGGGCGGTGTCACACCGTTAAGATCTGCCGGCATGGCAAGGTACATGAACAATAAGGTTGCCGGCATGGATGTTCCTGAAAGCATTATCAAACGAATGGATGGTGTTGATAAAAAAAGCCAGGCCGACGAAGGCATTAAAATATGCCTGGAGACCATTGAAGAACTCAAAGAACTCAAAGGGGTCCATGGCGTACATATCATGGCCATTGAATGGGAAGAAGTCGTGGGTCAGATTGTGGAACAGGCAGGTTTGAAATAAAAAAAAGGATGTCAACGGATGCCTCAAAAATATAATATCCACACAAAGGCGGCTCCACCAAGGTTTTATCCTGTGGGCAAATATGCCACCATAGAATTCAGGGAAGACTGTGCCGGAAGCTGCAAAGAGTGTGTAAAGAAAAAATGTGTATACGACATATTCAAGGACAATTATCTTCATATGAGCAAGATGGATGAACCTGAATATCTTTATACCTGCAATTCGTGTTTCAGGTGTATACAGGAATGTACCAAAGGAATTTTCTCCAGGGTTATCAATCCTGAGTATAGAGAAATCGGAGATGAATACTGGAGCCCTGATGTCCTTGGCCGAACCTGGTATCAGGCCCATACCGGCAGCATCCCGGTATCAGGAGCAGGATACCGCGGCCCTTTTGCGGGAAAGGGTTTTGATTCCATGTGGACGGACATGTCCGAGATTGTCCGCCCCACCCGGGACGGAATCCACGGGCGCGAATATATCAATACCTGCATAGAGCTTTCAAGACGACCTGAAAGACTTGCATTTAATGAGGACGGCTCCCTTGCTGTCGAGGTAAAACCAATCCTTGAGATCCCGCTGCCCATATTGTTCCAGCAGCCCGACTTTGGAATATTAAGCAAGGATGTACTTGTCTCCATGTTGAAAGCTGCCCAGACCATAGGAACAAAAATGTTTGTCAGGGCAGCCGATATTTATGAAAACCTGATGCCATTCAAAGCCTTTATCATCCCTCTGGTTAAAAAAGACAATTTCCAGAATTATCCTGAGCTTCTGGCCCGTGTTGACATGGTTGAAATTGAATACGAACCCGGTATTGAAAAAACAATAGATGCTTTAAAAATAATGAACAAGGATCTTGTTATCAGCGTGGGAGTGAACCTGAGAGCTGATCTTGAATATGCCAAAGCCTGTGTTGAACTTTCAAAAACCGATATAGATACCATCCATGTATACGCAAACAGCCACGGCAGGGAATTTGAGTCCCAAAACCCGCGATTCATCAAAGATATGTTAAGGGATATTCATCTGGCTCTGGTTGATGCCGGCACGCGTCAGCAGCTCAATATCATTGCCTCGGGCGGGATCTGTATGGCCGAGCATGTAAACAAGTCCATTATCAGCGGTGCAGACGGAGTTGCTATTGACCTGTCCCTGCTCGTTGCCATGGAATGCCGCCTGTGCGACCGGTGCAAAAATGGTCTGTCCTGTCCTGTTGAACTGGAAAGCATAGATCCAGTATACGGCAGCAACAGAATCACTAATCTCATGGGGGCATGGCGAAACCAGATGCTTGAAATGCTGGGCGCCATGGGACTGAGGGAAGCCAGAAGGCTTCGAGGTGAAGTCGGACGCTCCATGTGGTTTGAAGATCTTGAAAAAGAAAGTTTTGCACCAATTTTTGGTGAACGGAAAGTCTCTATAGATGTAGGATAACTTATGACCCGGATTAAAAATCAATTAAAATATCAATTGCCTGAAACAAGGCAAATTCCGTCACGGTTTCGCAATACCATCGGTAAATATATCATTAAAAGAAATTCAAATTGTATTTCCTGCGGGAAATGTGCAGACATCTGTCCTCATGGTGTTCATATCATGCCTGACAATCATGCTTCTCCCTTGAGGCCTGTTGAGCATAAATGTATTGGATTTGACTGCAGAAAAACCGATCACTATTGCATTGAACATTGCCCTGAAAATGCTCTGGTACTTAAAGAAAATGCCTTGCTTGACACCATGGGAGATTACCGCTGGACATCTGAAATGCTGCTGGGACATTTTGCCATGGCAGAAACAGGGGATGCACCCCATGTGGATCTTGAGTATAATCTTGGCAACTCAGGCGGCGGCTTCGACAAGATGCGGTTTATCGTGCCTGATCCCGGGTTAGCCATAAGCATCAGCGATGAAGACATTGATACCGGCATTGACTTGAACAAAACTGGAGACGACCGACCCCAGAAAACCATTTCCATGCCCTGCTACGGCGGAGGAATGTCCTATGGCTCAACGGCATTATCGGTTATCATCGGGCGGGCAAGGGCTGCCAAAAGACTCAATACTCTCACCTGCACCGGTGAAGGGGGATATCCACCTGAGTTCCTTCCCTATAAAGAGCATGTTATTACCCAGGTGGCCACAGGTCTTTTCGGAGTCAGGGAAGAAACCATCCAGCACTGCCCGATCATGGAATTTAAATATGCCCAGGGCGCTAAACCCGGACTTGGCGGACATCTTCTAGGAGAAAAGGTGACAAAAGCCGTTGCAAAGATGAGGGAAACCGTTGTGGGAAGACCACTTTTCTCACCCTTCCCTTTCCACTCTGTATATTCTGTCGAAGATCATAAAAAGCATGTGGACTGGATGAAGGAGATCAACCACAATGTTCTGTGCTCCATAAAGGTGTCCACCCCCACGGATGTAGACATGGTTGCCATAGGTGCCTATTATGCAGGAGCCCATATCATTCATATTGACGGCAGTTACGGCGGTACGGGTGCAGCCCCGGACATTGCCAAAAAAAATATTGCCATGCCCATTGAATATGCCATTCCAAAGGTTCACAGGTTTCTTGTGGAAGAAGGTGCCAGAGACAAGGTCTGCCTGATTGCCAGCGGCGGCATCAGGAACGCCCTTGATGTGGCAAAGGCCATCGCCCTTGGTGCAGACGGATGCGTCATTGGAACGGCTGATCTTGTAGCAGTTGAATGTGTCAGGTGTGGGAATTGCGAAAGCGGCCGGGGGTGTGCCAGAGGAATAGCCACCACAGATCCGGAACTGGGAAACATGATCGACGAAGAATATGTGGAACAGCGTCTTGTCAATATGTATATGGCCTGGCGCAGACAATGGTGCGACATCTTAAGAACCTATGGATTAAAAAGCATTAAAGAACTTCGAGGCCGTTCAGACCTTCTGGTGCACCTTGATTATCTGGATGAAAAAGAACAAAAAAAATACCAGCCTGCACCCGGATACAAAATGGTTTTATAATAAGGATTTTCAATAATGATAAAAAATATTCTAACTTCACGAGGGCAGATCCCCCACATTAAAACACCGGTGAACAAATGTAATGAAGAGGGCGGCTGCGGGGTAACAGGATTCATGGCCTCCATTCCCATTGCAGGACGCCATATTTACGAACCCTCTGTTCAGATGCATAACAGGGGGAACGGCAAAGGGGGCGGAATAGCTGCCGTGGGCTTAAGTGCAAGCGATCTTGGAGTGCCTCAAGATGTGCTTGAAGACCATTATCTTCTGCAGGTGGCATATCTTAGTGAAGATGCCGTCCCTAAGGTTGAGTCCACCAATATCAATCCTTATTTTGATATTTATAAATCTGAAAAAATACCCGTTATTGATGATTATAAATCCATTGGCCTTGAAGTCAAACCGCCGGATGTATGGCGGTATTTTGTAAGGGTGCGCCCAAATGTGCTTAAAAAATTTATCCAACACAATAATCTTCATGAAATGGATATCAGAAAAGCGGAAGATGAATTTGTATTCCAGAATTCCATCCGCCTGAACCAGACTTATTATGCTTCTCTTGGGGAAAAACAGGCGTTTGTTCTGTCCCATGCCAGGAACGTGATGATCCTCAAGGTAGTTGGCTATGCCGAACAGGCCACCCAGTATTACTGCCTGGATGATTTCAGGGCCCATGGCTGGATTGCCCATCAGCGGTATCCCACCCGGGGACGGCTGTGGCATCCAGGGGGAGCACACCCTTTTTCAGGCATGCATGAAGCCCTTGTCCATAATGGAGATTTTGCCAATTATCATGCCGTGTGTGAATATTTAAACCAGCACAATATCTATCCCCAGTTCCTCACGGATACGGAAACATCCGTTCTGCTGCTGGATCTATACAACAGGGTTTTTGAATATCCTCTGGAATATATCATCGAAGCTTTAGCACCGACCACGGAGTATGATTTTGACTGTCTGCCCCCTGAAAAGCAGCAGGTTTACAAATATATTCAGTCCCAGCACATGACAGGTTCCCCTGACGGCCCATGGTTTTTTATCATTGCCAGAAATGACCCATATAAAGATCTGATGCAGTTGATCGGGATCACTGACACTGCCATGCTCAGACCCCAGGTGTTTGCCCTGCAGGAAAGAGACGATGTCCAGATCGGCCTTGTCTGCTCTGAAAAACAGGCTATTGACGCCACCCTGCAAAGTATTGCAAAAGAAGATAAAAGATTCTGTCCCATTGCCGACAAATACTGGAATGCCCGGGGCGGAAGTGCAACTGACGGCGGTGCATTCACCTTTACCATCAAGGATTCGGGAAAAGGAGACGGCTCTAAAAAACTCATTACCCAGAACAAGTTTGGCGACATTGTTCAAACCCCGGAAGGCCAGATTCATTTTGATACCTCTGTGGACCTTTCCACATCTCATAAAGAAAACCTGGTAACTGACAAAATCACAGATTTTTTTGATACAAATGATTTGCCGGCATTAAAGCAATATTGCATTTCAGAATTTGTAACGCTTGATTTTCAGGATATCACAACCCTTTGCCGGACAATTGAAAATCTGGCAGAAGAAAACGATGACAAAAAAGTCATGGCCATTGACCTGTTAACCTACTTAAATGACAGGATCTTTCC
>JAHOYS010000110.1 GCA_019038815.1 Desulfobacterales bacterium
GTCTGACCCAAAAAAGGTAAAAATTAAATATCTTTTTTACCAGGGATGAGAAGGCATGGAAAGATGGACTTATCAGCAATATTTTTTGAAATGGAGCCAACCCATCGCTCCAAAATAGCTGCTTTTTCACTGGAACCCAAAATAATCATACTGGCCTGGTACTCTTTTGCAGCTTTTTCAATCTCCTTTTGCGGATCACCGACATATACATGGGGTCTGGCATTAATACCTTCAGCTTCAAGCTCAGTACAAAGGTCATCCAGGCGTTTCCTTTCAGCTTTTCTGACTTTCTGCACTTCATGGGCATTCGGGCTTTTTAAGGCGCCCTCTTTTACCACATGCATGACATGAATTTCACCGATAACATTTTTTAATTCTTTGATATATTCAACTGTTTTCTTGCCGGAATCTGACCAGTTAGTAGCAAACAAAGGTCGCTCAAACAATTTTTCCGGGACAATATTATCTTCCATCACATGCTTGAAAACCAAAACAGGTACTTCTGTCC
Source organism: Desulfobacterales bacterium (assembly GCA_019038815.1). Classification (GTDB taxonomy): domain Bacteria; phylum Desulfobacterota; class Desulfobacteria; order Desulfobacterales; family Desulfobacteraceae; genus Desulfobacula. The sequence continues at coordinate 509 of JAHOYS010000110.1, forward strand.
GCCGCATCAATTCAACAATATCGGAACCGGCATAAAGCTGTTCCAGCGTTCCTTTATGAGAACGGCCAATCACAATCAAGTCAGGGGATTCTTTTTTAACAACTTTTAAAATTTCAGGAACAAGTTTGGAAACCTCTATATATGCACCAACTTCCATACCCATTTCAAATAGATTTTCAGCCCAGTCAATGAACCTGATATTAGCAGTTTCTTTTAACTTGACTTCTTCTTCCTTAAGATAGCCGCTGCCTCTTTTCATCGCAACTTTGTCTCTTTCAATCACATTTAAAAAGACAACGTGTTCCAATGCCGCATTTCTCAGCGATAATAAAGAATTGAGGGCACCATAACAAAGATCTTCAAATTTTGTTACGAAAAGTAATTTCCGGATTTCCATAATTTCTCCGTTCTCAATATTTATATCTTTGGATTAACCAAGTTTTTTCTTTATTGCTGCAACTAACTCTTCGGGTTCAACAGGCTTTTCTAAATAGATGTCAGGCTTAGGAACTTCGCCTCCCTTGAACTCATCAAGTACTTTTTGAGATTTTAGAAAAGATCTAAGAGCAATCCCTGTAAACATGATAATGGGTATTTTTTTCAGGTTGTCATCTGTTTTCATTTTACGATATAATCGAATTCCGCTTCCCCTGGGCATCAGTACATCAAGAATTATTAAATCGGGTTGCTCTTTTTCGATCATTTCTAATCCTTCTACACCATCTTGAGCGACCAAAGGTATATACTGATTTTCTTCCAGAACCGTGACAACAAATGACCTGACATCTGAATCATCATCTACCACAAGAATCTTTTTACTCATAATTCATCCTCCTTGGTCAATTTATATCAACCGTATTTACTTTTTCATAGGGAAGTTTAATCGTAAAGGTGCTTCCACCTCCCGGGCTGGTTTTGACTTCAATCACTCCATTGTGTTCTTCGACAAGCTTTCCTGTAACAAGGAGTCCCAAACCTGTTCCCTTTCCTCCTTTAGAACTGAACATGGGGTCAAACAGCTGCTTTTGAGTATCTTCATCCATACCACAACCATTATCTTTAACCTCAAAACAAAAATGATTATTTTTATCCATATAGGTTTTTATCTTTATTGCATGTTTTTTGGAAATATCTTCATCGTCAATACAGGCATCAATGGCGTTATTTATAAGATTAAGCAATGATCGATGAATGGTTTGCGGATCAGCCATGACTTCACCGATATCAGTGTCAAATTCTTTTGAAACAAGAACTCCATTTGATCCGGCAACATCTTTTACCAGTTCGATGACTTCATTGGCAATATCATTGGGCAGACACTCCTCAAATTCCGGCTCTCTCTGCTTTGAATAGGTCAAAAGGTCCTGGGTCAAATCCCCCACTCTTTTAATATTCTTCTTTATGGATTCCCAGCCTGTTTTAAGTTTATCAGTATTATTTTTCTGGATTCCCACATCAACGACATAACTGCCGCCTTTAAGCCCGATAAGAATATTCTTCACATAATGTGCAAGGCCGCTTATGGTCTGCCCCACAGCAGCCAGGCGTTCCGACTGGACCAGTTCCTTTTCAAGCCGTTTTATCTGTGTTAAGTCTTCAAAAAAATTAACCGTCCCTACAAATTTACCTTTTTTATGAAGTACATTGCTTGTATATCGGACCGGTATTTGTCTGCCGTCTTTTGTATTTATTATATTATCTCTCCAGGGAAGCGTGTTCTGCCGTTTTTCTTCTTTGGCCTGATTTTTAAAAATCCGGGCAATTTTTGGTGTATAAAGATCATCTATGGTCATTTTATTTCTGACATCTTTTGCAGCCTCACCAAACATGTTTGCGGCTTCGGGGTTGTACACCACGACTTTCCAGTCATGGTCAAAGGCAACAATGGCATCATGGGAACTTTTTATTAAAAGCCGCTGAAAATTTGATTTTCGTCGAATCTCCTCGGTGGCTTCTGCAACCTTAAATTCCAGGTTTTCTGTATATTCTTTTAGTTTTTCTCTGATGGCAATCTTTGTTTTAGCTCTCTCAAGCGCAATGGCAAGGGCTTCATCCCTGACAGGTTTATTGATAAAATCGCTGGCACCACGCTGCAATGCAGTAATGGTTGAATCAATATCGCCATGCCCTGTTACAATGATCACTTCTTTTTCAGGATCAATTTCCTTTATTTTTTTTAAAAGCTCAAGACCGTCCATTCCCGGCATTTTTATATCAGTAACCACAATATCGGGTGCTTCAGATTTAAAAACCTCAAGTCCCTGCTCGCCACTATGGGCTGTCACCGTTTCATATCCATCGCTTCGAAGAGACATGGAGAGTAATCTTACAATAATCTCTTCATCATCAACAATTAATATCTTATTGGCCGACATAATTCATTTCCTTATTCAATTGCCGGAAACTTGATGATAAAGGTAGCTCCTTTACCATACTCACTGAATATATCAATGGTTCCACCATAATCTTTAATGATTCCAAAACTGATGCTGATTCCAAGACCGGTCCCTTTACCGGTTTCTTTTGTAGTGAAAAAGGGTTCAAATATCTTTCTTTTTACCTCATCCGTCATGCCTACCCCGGTATCAGTCACCTTGGCTACCACCCAGCCTTCTTCAACATATGTTTTGATTGAAAGATTTTTCTCAACAAGCGCATCCTGTTGTTCAGCTTTTTCATCCATGGAATCAATGGCATTGGTCACAAGATTGATAAACACCTGCTCCAGGCGATTGTGTTCAGCCCGAATTTGGGGAATCTGCGGATCAAGATCAAGATTCACATTTATGGAATGAACTGTCAACTGGTGCCCAAGCACCTTGAATACATCATTGATGGGATTATTTATCACTAATTTCTTAAGATCCCTTTCAGATTGCCTTGCAAAGTCCCTGACATGCTTGATAACACCGGCAGCCCTGGCAACATTATCAATAATATCATTGGCCATGATGACCAGTTCATCATCTGGAATTTTGACTCCTTTTTTAATCATTTTCAGAATCAGGTCTGAACAAATCTGTATGACGTTCAACGGCTGGTTAATTTCATGAGCCATGCCGGCTGCCATTGTTCCCAAGGTAGCTAATTTTCCAGCCTGAATCAGCTGGGTTTCTTTTTCAACACTTTCGGTGGTATCAGTTGCTGATGCGATCAAAACATCCCTGTGGCTATAAGTCGCATTTACAACCTTAATAGTTACAAAAAACGATGTCTTGTCTTTTTTAAAATGCTTTTTCTTAGTAAACAGTATGGAGCTGTTTTCCGCAAGCCCTTCCATACCTTCTTTAATTGTTTCATCAGATGTGTCTCCAATGTCAAGGAAAGGCGTTCCTAGAAGTTCTGTTTTTTTGAATCCATATTCTTCTTCCACACGGCGATTCACATCCAGAATTTCTAAGGTCTGCCGATCGATAATAAAAATTGGACTTGGATTATTGTTAAATAAAGACCGATATTTTTCTTCTGATTTTTTATACTTATTATGAAGTGTGGAAAGCTCCTTGTCCTGCAGTTCCAGCTCTTCATGGGTTTTTTTGTCTTCCGTGATGTCTTTTAATGTCTCTACAGCGCCCATTATCTTTCCATCCGGAGATTTAATAGGTGCGGCTGTAAAAAATATCCATTTTCCTTCTTCACCCAGATGAGGAAAAAACTCTTCGGCTTCATAGGCCTCATTAATCAGGCCTGATTTTTTCCAGGAAGAGCCATAATATCCTGATATGTCCTCTTCGGACATTTCGCCCACGATTACATCTGCCATGGTCGGTCTCTTTGCAGATCTGAAAGGCACCCACTGCCGGTCTGTCCCCACCAGCTCATAGGCATTGTGCCCTGTAAGTTCTTCACAGGCCCTGTTCCAGTGAGTAAGAATATGTTCATTGTTGATGATAAAGGTTGGAATCATACTGCCCTGAATGATCTGGGACAACTCTTTTTCCATCTCAAGCAGGTCTTCTCTTTCAACGCTCAGGTGTCTGTTCTCTTCCTCGGCATTTTCTTGAATTGTGGAAGTAAATTGATCGAACAGGTCTGAAATTTCCTGCTTATCAATCTTATCCGACTCAATTTTTCTTCTTATTTTTAATCTTTCTTCTTCTATTTTTAAAAAATTTAAAAATGCCATGGCCCTGTAAGCGTCAAGGTCAAAAATGCTGACATGTTCCGTATTCACCTTTTCGAGTATACAGCTCAATATTTCATCATTTTTTAATTTTAAAATAACATCAATACCGGAAAGCTTGCAGACTTCATTATAATCCATGGTTGTAAACACGCCCTTTTCCCGGGCATATTTGATCCCGTCAACCTTGATCAAAGTGTCCGCAACCACCAGAACCTGAATGCCCAGCTCTTTTAATCCGGGTCCCAGCAATATTTCAAGAATTTGTTTACATGGACTGCTTCCACCGATTATAGCTAACTTTAATCCTTTAAGATCAATATTCATTGGGCTGCATTACTCCTATTCTATCCATTAATTCTTTAAAACCAGTATATTAAAAGAAAATAAAGGTGACAATAACAAAGGTCGGAATTAAATAGACTAAAGAATATTTTAAAATATATCCGAAAAAGCTGGGCATTGGTATTCCTGCTTCTGCCGCTATGGATCGAACCATAAAGTTGGGGGCATTACCAATATAACTGCAGGCGCCAAAAAAGACGGCTCCCGTTGAAATAGCCTTAAGATAGATTGCATTTTCCGTCATTAATAATGGAACAGAGCTGCTTTGAGCCATATCAGTATAAAAACTGCCAAGGGCTGTATTAAAAAAGACCAGGTAAGTCGGTGCATTATCCAGGAAAGCCGATAAAAGCCCCGTGACCCAGAAGTAGTGAACCGGTTCTTTGACTGCTTCGATGAGAAATGCAAACGCACCGTTCGGTCCGGCTTTAAGCAATAACAGGCAGGGAACCATGGTAATGAAAATTCCAACAAACAGATAGGCAACTTCTATTATCGGGAACCATGAAAATTCATTTTCCTCCTTAAGTGCTTTTGGTGTGGCCATAAGAGAACCGATCCCCAAAACAATGAGGAGGCCGTCTCTCAGCCAATCCTGGAGGGGCCTGTGAATGCCTAATGTTGTAATTTCTCCTAAATTCAGAATACCGCTCATTAAAACAGCGCCTACCACGCCTCCAAGAAAAATAAAATTATAGGTTCCAACCAGCCTCAAAGGCTTTTTCTCTCCGTCATCCGGGGCTTTTACTCCTTCTTTTTTGTAACAATACGTGTCCAGAGCAAAATAAATTACCAGCAGAATAATGGATGCAACAAGCATATGTGGTAAAATATTAAAGGTCCAGAAAAAGCTGACCCCTTGAAGAAATCCCAAAAAAAGAGGCGGATCACCAAGAGGCGTCAAAGATCCGCCAATATTGGCTACCAGAAAAATAAAAAATACCACGATAAAGGTTTTGTTCTTTCGATGCGCATTTGCCCTTAACAATGGCCGGATCAAGAGCATGGCAGCCCCTGTAGTCCCCATCCAGGACGCAAGGATGGTACCGATCAGGATGATAATTGTGTTGACAACAGGAGTTCCTCTTAATGTCCCTTTAAGCAGAATACCGCCGGAAATGGTAAACAATGCCCATAAAAGGATAATAAAGGGGATATAATCTGCTAAAATAATGTGAAGAATTTCATAAATTGCAATGCCTTTGTAAGCATAGACAAAGGGAAAAGCAAGACAGACTGCCCAGAAGGCAGAAACCTTGCCAAAATGATGGTGCCAGAAATTTTCTGCAATCAGCGGCAGCAGGGCAATGGATAACAACATGCATGCAAAGGGAATACAGCTATACAGCGGCAGTATCTCTCCCAGGTTAACATGGCCGTGGCCTCCTCCATGTGCTTGATCATGATTCTGATCTGAAGCAGTATCAGAATGGCCTGTAGCTTCAACTGAGTTATGATTTGTTTTATCAGAATGGTCTTTGGCAGCAGCAGGTGCTAAAGAAATAAATAAAACCAACAATACTATTAACAATGCCAGCCTGTCCAATTTCATCGATTCATTCCCTCCCGGTTATATTCACTATAATGCAACCTTTGAAAGTCTGTATGGTCAATCCATGACGATTTACAATGTTTTCTTTAATTCTTTGTTATAATATTCCAAATTTTAAAAGCAAAATATACAAGGTTTGACTATTCGATTTAAGTTAAAAAGTCAAGGCGAAAGAAGATGGTTAGAGATGGTGTGGTCGGGACGGCTGGATTTGAACCAGCGACCACTTGTCCCCCAGACAAGTGCGCTACCAGACTGCGCTACGCCCCGAGCATTTTTTTTGAACAAAGCGACTTTTATCACCCTTTCAAAAATGTGTCAAGAAATATTGCCTTTTTCCAATCAGGTTATGACGATGAATTTAGTGCTTGACTTGACCCGCTTATTCTCATAAAAAATTAAAATGGAGTCAAACTGGTTCAGTTTATAGGCATCACATGCTCAATGAATATATTTTAATATTTTTTACGAGTTTCAAACCCATAACGCTAATTGCGAAGAAGGAGGA
>JAHOYS010000317.1 GCA_019038815.1 Desulfobacterales bacterium
CCCTGGTTTGACTCGATAAATTCTCGGGCCAGTTGTTTGCGGTCTGATCTGTTGACAGGGGTTCCAAGGGCTTTAATGATTGTTTCGGCTATAGTTTTCCAATTATTCTTTTTAATGACTATCCCTTTTTTAAAGATATCATCTTTTACCCAGGCAAAATCATCATAATAAGGGCCTGTGACAGTAACGGCACCTTCAATGGCTGGTTCAATGAAGTTCTGCCCGCCCATTGGTTTCAGGCTGCCGCCGACAAAGACAATAGAAGCAAAACCATATGCGGTTTTAAGTTCTCCAAATGTATCCCATAAAATGATTCCCGGGCTGGTCAGGGGGGAAGTTATTCCGGATCTTAAGTGAAAATTTAAATTTTGGGAACTTAAGAGTTTTTTCCAGTTACTGATCCTGTGCATATGTCTGGGAAATACGGCCACAACCTGGTCTGGGAATGTGCTCAAGATTTTCTTTAACATAAGAAAAACTTCTTTTTCTTCCTGTCGCCTGACAGATGCCAGAATGGTCAATGGCAAGGTGTGAGAGATAACTTTTTTTATTTGTTTCAGAGGTTTGGAATCAGGAGTGTCCGTTTTAATGGATTCAAACTTGATATTCGGCATGGTGTTAACCGCGGCCTGTTCGAAAATCTGCCGGTATCTTTTGGCATCCTGCCTGGAAGTTGCAAGAATATAATCAGGTGCCAGGTGTTTCCATAAAAATTTTGTTTTCAGGTAGTGGGTGAAACTTTTTTTGGAAAGCCTTGCATTTATGATAAAAATCTTGCTCCGGTTCTGCTTCAGATAATAGAACAGAGCAGGCCAGATTTCTGTTTCAAGCAGCACCATGATATAAGGATTGATGGTTTTTACAGCTTCCTTAATAGTTACAGGCATATCAAAAGGGAACCACTCTATCTTAAGGTCAATAGATTTGCTGATATTGTTTTTTGTTAATCTGGTTTTTAAAATATCAATTCCCTGGGATGTTGTGGAGGTAACCAAGACCTTTGCTTTTATTTTTGGCTCAAGTTTTTGGAGAATATTGACAGCAAGGTAAGCCTCGCCTGCAGAAGCAGCCTGAATCCATATGTCAGCTTTCGTGTGATGGAATGAGGAGATTCTTTTTTGAAATTCCGATCGCAGTCGCCTGTTTTTCTTAAGAAAAGGAAGGCTCATCTTCCAGAGCATATTGTAAAGTTTGAAAAAATTGAGTATAAAGGCATTCTTTGTCATGGGGGTATATGCTCTCATTTTTTTTAAATATTGACAATACCTCCTGGTATAATAAATTAAGGTTTATGGAAAAGAAAAACCCGAAACTATCCAGATCACGCCGTAAAAAGATCATTTCCCAGGTTTCTCAATACTGGCCCAGGCTTTTGCTGGCTGCCTTCTGCATGGTCGTTGTAGCTGGTGCAAACGGTGCCATGGCGCTTATGGTCAAGCCGGTCATGGATGACATTTTTATCAATCAGAACAGGGATATGCTTTTATTAATCCCCGGCATTGCCATTCTTATTTTTTTCTTAAAAGGCGCAGGCTCGTATGGATCTGAATATTTGATGAATTATATTGGGGAAAAGATTATTCGGTTTTTCAGGGAATCTTTGTATGAAAAAATTACAGATCTTCCCATCTCCTTTATTCATAAAGAAAAAACTGGGGCTTTGATGTCCCGTATCACAAATGACGTGAACATTGTTAAAGGCATGGTTTCAACGGCAGTGATTAATGTGTTCAGGGATTCTTTTTCAGTGGTCGCTTTTTTATTTGTTATTTTTTACCGGGACTGGCAATTGGCATTGGGTGCTTTTGTGGTTCTGCCTTTGGCTTTTTATCCCATTATTTTGTTTGGCAGGCGGGTTAGAAAATTTTCCACAGGGACCCAGGAAACCATGGCGGATTTGAATTCATTTCTGCATGAAACATTTACCGGCAGCAAGATTATCAAAATCTTTAATCTTCAGGCTTTTGAAAAAAAACGTTTCAAAGAGAAGACAAAAACACTTTTCAGCCTTGAAATGAAAAAAGTTGTTGCCAGGGCGCTTTCTTCTCCTGTCATGGAGTTTTTAGGCGGACTTGGTATTGCATTTATTATCTGGTTTGGCGGTATCCGGGTCATTAACGGAACATCAACACCGGGAACTTTTTTTTCTTTTCTTACTGCCGTGATGATGCTCTATGATCCGGTAAAAAAATTGTCCGGGCTGAACAATATTATTCAGGAAGGAATAGCCGCAGCTACAAGGATATTTGATGTTCTGGAAAAAGAATCTTCCATTATAGAAAAGAAAAAGCCTGAAATTCTTGAAGGAAGCACCTTTGATGTTGAATTCGACCATGTAAGTTTTTCCTATAATGATAACGAGGCACCGGCATTAAATGATATCAATTTAAAGATTGCCCCGGGTGAAGTCCTGGCTCTTGTGGGGATGAGCGGGGGAGGGAAAACTAGTCTTGTCAATCTTGTGCCCCGGCTTTATGATGTCACCGGGGGCACTGTGTTGGTTGGTGGAAAAGATGTTAGAGATCTTTCAATCATTTCATTGAGGGATCATATTTCCATCGTAACCCAGGAACCGATTCTCTTTAACGAATCTGTGAAAGATAATATTCGATACGGTAAAATGGATGCCACGGATCTTGAAATAGAAAATGCGGCAAAGGCAGCCTATGCCTATGATTTCATACAAGGGTTTCCTAAAGGATTTGATACCATTATTGGCGAGCTTGGTTCCAGGCTTTCCGGTGGAGAAAAACAGCGGCTCTGTATTGCAAGGGCTCTGATCAAGGATGCGCCCATCCTGATTCTGGATGAAGCAACATCTGCATTGGATTCACAGGCCGAAAGGGTGGTCCAAAAGGCTTTGGAAAATCTGATGAAAGGCAGAACTTCCTTTGTGATTGCTCACAGGCTGTCCACAATTGATTATGCCTCCCGGATTATTTTGTTGAAAAACGGGTCCATAAAAGAACAGGGAACCCACGAAGAGCTGATGGCCCTGAAAAGAGAATATTTTAAACTTCAGAACATGCAGACTGTTAGAGATTCGAATAATTAAAGGAGAAAACAATGGCAGTTTCTAAAGAATTATTGGAAATACTGGTTTGCCCTAAATGCAAGGGCGAGATTCATTTGAATGCAGAAAAGGACGGGCTTGTGTGTGATGCATGTTCTCTTTTGTATGAAATTAAAGATGATATCCCCATCATGCTGATTGATGAGGCAAAACCGATTTAACCGATGAGTATTCCAAAAAATCCAGATCCTGCGAAACTGGTTGTCAGCTGTTTCATGAACAGCAAGGCTTGTCTTGAAAAGTTTTTTCCCATGCTGGAAAAAGTTTGCGGCCCTGTGGATATTATCAGCCGCTGGCTTGATTTTGATTATACCGACTATTATTACAAAGAGATGGGCTCTCCTTTATTTCGAAAGGTTTTTGCATTTAAAAATCTGATTGCCCAGGATGAGCTTTCCCATATTAAAGAGAAGACCAATGAGGTTGAAAACAGGTTTGCAACTTCAGGGAAGCGGGCAGTCAATATTGATCCGGGATATCTTGTCTCCTCGCGTTTTATCCTGGCCACGGGAAAGGAATATTCCCACAGGATTTATATTGGCCGGAAAATGTATGCAGACCTGACATTGATGTATGCAAAAAAAGAAGGCTTTAAAACTTTGGAGTGGACATATCCGGATTATGCGTCACAAAATATACTCTCATTTTTATCAAAGGTCAGAGATAAATATCTTTTGGATTTAAAGGCAGGTAAAGGAAAAAAATGATTAAAAGTATGACCGCTTTTGCGCGGGCCTCAAAAACTTGCGGCACCATCACAGCTGATGTCACCATCCGTTCTTATAATTCACGGCATCTTGATATGGCATTTTATTGTCCGGAATCCTGCCAGGTATTTGAAGAGGATATTAAAAAAATTATTGCAAAAACCCATGGTCGGGGAAGAATTGAGATCAGACTGTCTATTCAGGATGATGCAAAGGACCTGGATCAGTTTGAAGTGGATGAGGTAAAGGCAGCAGCCTATTACCACGCATTAAAAAAGATAAAAGAAGATTTAAACCTGTCAATCGATATCTCTCTGGAAAATATTTTAACTGCCAGAAATGTGATTGTTCCTTCCAAAAAGGAGCAGGATCTGGAAAATTTGTGGAAGGCAGTCAAGTCTTCTGTAGAGACTGCCAGTATCCATCTGGATATTATGCGAAGTGAAGAAGGGAAAAATCTTTTTTCGGATTTGACAGCAAGGATTGATTATATTGAAAATAATTTAAAGCAGGTTGAAAAAGATGCTGCTGCGATTCCATTGATTTATAAGAAAAGACTCATGGAAAGAATATCCTATCTGACCTCTGATACAGAAGGACTCGATCCTGCCAGGATTTCCCAGGAGGCGGCCATTTTAGCTGACAAGAGTGATGTGTCAGAAGAGATTGTCCGACTTTACAGTCATATTAAACAGTTCAGGGATATCCTTGATTCTGATGATTCCCAGGGAAGAAAACTTAATTTTTTAATTCAGGAATTTAACAGGGAATTTAATACCATTGGATCAAAGGCCGGGAATGCGTCTTTGTCCCATATGGTTGTTGATCTGAAATCAGAGCTTGAAAAGATCAGGGAGCAGGTGCAAAATATTGAATAATTTTTTTATAATAAGAAGGATGAATCCATGGAACAGCCCCTTTTAGCGATAGGCTTTGGAAACACGGTGGTGGCACAAAAAGTAGTGGCAATTTTATCTCCCAATTCATCTCCCATGAAACGGGTCAAGGATGAGGCCAGGGAGGAAAAACGCCTGATTGACGTGACCCACGGCAGAAAAACAAGATCGATGATCATCATGGAAAGCAACCATGTCGTTCTTTCCATGACTCAGGCTGAGACCCTTTCCAACAAATTTGAATCCCTGATGAACCAGGAAGAAGAGTAATTCCATGTCTGGTATTGGAAAGCTGTTTGTCATCTCGGCTCCTTCAGGGGCCGGCAAAACAACATTGATCAAGCAGGTATTAAACCGGTTTAAAAGCCTTTCTTATTCTGTATCCCATACCACCAGAAGCCCAAGGAAAAATGAACAGGAGGGCCGTGATTATTTTTTTATTACCCCGGTGGAGTTTGAACAAAAAATAAGTCTGGATCACTGGCTTGAATGGGCAAAAGTTCATGATAATTACTATGGTACATCCAAAGAGTTTGTAAAAAACAGCCTTGAAAAAGGCCGGAGTCTTCTTCTGGATATTGATGTCCAGGGTGCAAGACAGATAATGACATCAAATCCTGATCTGGTTTCCATATTTATCATGCCCCCCTCCTTTGAAATTTTGTCTCAACGGCTTGAAAACCGGGGAACAGATTCCAGAGAAGTGATTACCCGGCGTATTGAGAATGCAAAATCAGAAATTGTCCAGAAAGATATGTATCAATATGTGGTGGTCAATGATGACCTTGATGAAGCTGTAGAGGAACTTTGCTCTATTTTTAAAAAAGAGATGGATTGAGAGATGAAAGAGAAAAATGATATTCTGTTTGGATTCCATTCCGTGTATGAAGCATTGAATGCCCGGAGAAGAAAATTTTACAAGATATTTATTTCAAAAAAAAGATCCCCGAAAAGAGCTGAAAAAATAGAGACCCTTGCCCGGGAAAGAAAGGTTCAGATTGAATATAGTGATCCCGAACTTCTGGACAGAATGACAGACTTTTCAAATCACCAGGGGCTGGTCGCCAGGACTTCTTTTTACCCTGTCCAGAAAGCAGCCGAAGTCATGACCATGATCAGTGAAAGTGAGAGCCCCTGTTTTATTCTGATTATAGAAAATATCGAAGATCCCCATAATCTCGGGGCATTAATCAGAACAGCACTCTGTGCCGGGGTCGATTATATCCTTATTCCAAAAGACCGGTCTGCCGGGCCTTCTTCAACAGTGTCCAGAAGTTCAGCCGGCGCCATGGAGCATGCTGATATTTATACCATCACCAATACCGCTTCCATACTAAGATCCTTGAAAAAAAGTGGGATATGGATATCCGGCCTGGATGCAGACGGAGAAATATCATTATTTGATGCTGATCTGACCGGAGATATTGCACTTGTTATTGGCGGAGAACATAAAGGGATCAGGCCGGTTGTAAAAAAAGAGTGTGATTTTTTATTATCCATCCCCAATAAAGGAGATATTAATTCCCTGAATGCTTCTGTGGCAGGCGGTATTGCCATGTATGAAGCTTTTCGACAGCGTACATGAAGCTTAAAAATTACATCCGGGTTTTTGAACAGCTTTTATATCCGTTAAAGTGTTTAAAATGCGGCATTTATATTGATCCTGATACAGTTGAACCCTGTACAATGGAGGCCTGTTTTTGTGATCGTTGCATGGAGCTTGGGTTTTATCTCATTGATACACCTTTCTGCATAAAATGCGGGGTTCAGTTCTATAATACTTTCAGTGAAAATCACGTGTGTGAACCCTGTCTGAAAACACCTTTAAAGCTTGACCGGGTCAGGGCGGCGGCAGAGTACAAAGGCATCATAAAAGATGCGATTCCCCTTTTTAAATACCATTCAAAACTGTCGGTTGCAAAAGTGTTTGAACGCTTGCTGTTCCAGGCATTTTTACGCCATTATTCAACATCCAGGGTTGATTTGATCATACCGGTGCCATTGCATAAATTCAAACTGAGGGAAAGGGGATTTAACCAGGCATATCTGATAATTCGAAATTTTGTTAAATATTATCAAAAAACTTATAAGCAGTCGCCGCAATGGAAAATTGATGCATTTTCACTTGCCAGAACCAAACGGACTAAGCCGCAAACAGGCTTTGATATTGAACAGAGGAAAAACAATTTAAACAAAGCGTTTCAGGTTGTTAACAAAAAGAAGATTAAAAACAAAAATATTCTTTTGATCGATGATGTGTTTACAACCGGCGCAACCTGCAATGAAGCGGCTGGTATATTATTGGAACATGGGGCAAAAAAAGTTGATGCA
>JAHOYS010000216.1 GCA_019038815.1 Desulfobacterales bacterium
GGTGCCTGACAGTTCCTTCTGCCGTTTTGTCTGCCCATTCCCATAGCATTCCCTCTTCTGGAAAAGCCTTGTCCGGTGTCAGCAGTGCCTGAGCAACTGCCTCTTCCCCCGCCTGTAAGGGGTCCTTCGTTCATGGGTCCTCTTTGATTAAATCCTGGCATGATATTATCTCCTTTTATTTATGGTAATATGGCAGTGTGTTTCCTAAAGTATTTTACCACCATCTTTTCTTCTGCTTCCTCCCCCATGACCATGGCGTCCATGGCGCTGTTTGTTGCCATGCATAGTATAGCAACCACCTTCTATCTTGAGTCGACATGCAGTAACAAGTGCACTTGACAGGTTAAACCGGCCGGCTTTTAAAATTCTTCCAAAGGTTTGTCGGGATACATTCATGATTTCTGCAGCCTGGGTCTGATCCAGTCCTTTAAAATCAATGAGACGGATAGCTTCAAACTCTTCAAGGGAGAGTGTTACTTCCCCGCTTTTTTTAACACCTCTGGGCCCGAATTCTTTAATAATCGGACGGGAATTAATACATCTTGGTCGTTTGGGTCGAGGCATATTGCTTCCTTTGTTTAAATCTCTTCATTCATTTATGCCTGAAGAGATGTCAATTGATTTTTATTTTGGTCATTTGACTATAATAATAATTATCAAAACAAGACATGTCAACCATTATTATGGTCAAATGACTAAAAAGATAGGATGAGCAATGATATTTCTTACCCGCTCATAAACAGCAGGTTTTAATACTTACCTTGTATTAATATCGGTATGTCTGAATAGTTTTCAGGACGGACGTGCTACTAAAACAGGCACTTTTGATTTAAGAATAACGCCGCTGGCTGTGCTTCCCAGCATCATTTCCTCAAATTTACCATGCCCGTGGGTCCCCATGATTATAAGATCAAAATTTTTATCCTGTGCGGTCCTGATGATTTCATTAACCGGATTGCCTGCCAGCACAATCGTACGATTTTCTGAAAGCGGACAGTGGGGAATTTCCTTGAGGACCATTTGTGAAGTAATTTTCATTCTTTCGCGGATGGCGGTTTTTGCTGCATCAATATTCTTCCGGTTGAATTCATTCCATTTATTTTTATCGATCGTGTTTGACAGATCAATACCTGTTCCTGAAGAGTACTCATCCAGCACATCGGGAACAACATGGATAGCATGAACCTCGGCATTATATTTGTTGCCAATGCTGCATGCGTATTTAACGGCATGTCTGGCAGTTTGAGATAAATCCGTTGCAAAGAGTATTTTTTTCACATCAATTATCATGGAAGTGTTTTTTCCAAAAGCAGGCATGGTCAATTCTTCAATCTTTGCGGGTTCAGATGTCTTTTCTATCTTGGCCCTGGATGCACCAAATATAAAATTAACAAATTTTATATACCATGCAGCAGACTGAATCTGGATAATATAGGCAAGAGCGACCAAAAGGGCAATGGTCATTCCTTGTTTGCCAAAGGCTGTCATGGCAATGGCAAGAGCGATGGATAAATCTCGCATGACAACACCGAAAACCATTGCAATTGCATCTTCTCTTGAAAAAAAAATCTTACCAACTATTGTTAATAAAACATATGATATGAGATAAAAAATTGTTAAAGGAATCAGAATGGTGATGATATCGCCCGGGTTGGCGATGATATGTTTTGCTTTCAGGGACATGGCTAAAAATGCAATTAAGATAACCCCAAGCGCTGAAAATGGCGGAAATTTGGGTTTGATTTTTTCATTCCACATTTTTTTACCATATTTTTTCATTCCAAAAGCCTGGGTAAAAAGGCCGACAACTAGCGGGAGAAATACAAAAATTGCAATCTGCTTGAACATATGCAGCATATTCACTTCTATGGTCGCCCCCATAAACACTTTGGTGAAGACAGGTGCTGCAAGGGAGCCGATCACAAGTCCGAATACAACCATTTTAATGGCAGCTTCTTTGTTGCCTTTAGCAAATCCGGTCCAGGAAATGGTCATTCCTGATGTAGGCAGAACACCTATCAAAAAGAGTCCAACAGCCCAAAGACCAAACTTGGGGGCTTCGCCTGATAAAAATATTTTCCCAATAAAAAACACAATCAAAGGAATGAATATAAAATTGATGACCTGGGTTACCAGTTGAAGTTTAAAATCATGACCCTTAAAGACAGTTTTCACATTTAATGTCACCATCATGGGATAGACCATGATAAATGTTACCGGGATAATGAATTGTTTTAAGGGGGCTGCGTCAAACAGATATCCGTATATCAACCCGACTATCATGGCGATCGGAATAGTCCATACCAGATTTTTTTGTATAGCTGACAATAATTTCAGCATTATATAAACTCCTTTTGTGTTTTAGGCGTGTGTTTTAGCTGTGTGTGTGAACAGTTGGAAATAAGTTGGCGTCGGTATGGGGTAAAAACTGGGCTCTTGTGAATTCTTCCATAAATGCATTGTTACTTGAAAAATCAAGATATGTCATGGTATTTGAAATAGCCAGAGCCTGTTGGCGGTAAGTATTGGAAAGAAGTGCCATATAGGCGCCTGCGATGGAGCTGTTTCCCATATATTTGAATTTTTTTCTTTCAATATCCGGAAGCAAGCCTATGGTTATTGCCTTTTCAATGTCGAGGAATTGTCCAAATCCTCCAGTGATAATCATCTGGCTGATGGAAGAAAAATCCATTCCAACCTGTTCAAGAAGAATGCTGAATCCTGCATATACGGCAGCCTTGCTTAAGATCAGACTTTTGATATCTGACTGGGTAAAAATTATATCTTCTTCTGAAGTAATATTGTCTGCAAATTCAATAATAAACGCGGGTTCTTCATTGAACAGGGTAAATCTTGGATGATCCGTATCAATCTGAAATTTGCCATCCTGGCCAATGACTTTCTTTAAAAGCATTTCAGATAAAAGATCGATCATTCCTGATCCGCAAATTCCCCGGGCCGGCTTGTTTTCTACGGTTAAATAATCAGGGTCAAACGTTTCGGGGTCAAGACTAATCTTTTCAATGGCGCCATCTTCTGCACGCATGCCCCATCTGATGCCTCCGCCTTCAAAGGCAGGGCCTGCAGAACAGGCTGCGGTCATAAGAAATTCATTATTTCCAAGAACAATTTCTCCATTTGTTCCAATATCAATAAAAAGGGTAATATCTTCAAACTGATGGAAACCGGTATATAGTACACCCGACACAATATCACCGCCCACATAACTGGCAGGTCCCGGCATTACAAAAACACCTGCATAAAAGGCAGCCTTTAATCCGATTTCACCGGCTTTAATAATTGGAAATTCAGAAACAGTTGGAATATATGGTTCCCTTCTAATATATTTTGCCTCGATTCCAAGCAGCAGGTGGGTCATGGTTGTATTGCCGGATATAACAATATTCTCAATCTGTTTATAGTCTGCATCTATTGAATCCAAGGCCTGCTTTGTCAAATTATTGATAGTGGAAACCGCCATTTTTTTTAGTTTTCTTATACCGTCTTTTTCAGAGCATACAATACGATTAATTACATCATCACCACATGCGGCCTGCCTGTTATGACCTGATGCAGCACTTAGCACGGCACCATCAGCCATATCTACAATATAAACAACAATAGAGGTCGTTCCCAGATCTACAGCCATGCCAAGAGATTTCTTTTGATCATTGGCCGGGCTGACATCAACGATTTCCGAAGAGCATTTTTTCCATAGCAAGGAAGCCACGACCTTCCAGTTATCATTCCGGACAGACTCAGTCAGCTGACGCATTACCCTGATATTAATATTCATTTTGGATGTATCATATCCAAGTTTTTTAAGTTGCCGTTTCAACCGGTCAAGATCACTGACAGTATCTTCCAGGGTCGGAGAATCAAGCTGGAAGGGGATTTTTTCTACAATCGGTTCTGTTTTTTCTATAAGCCCTGAAAGTTTTTTTGTAGCGGCTTCTCCCATTCCGGCCGCTTTTAATTTTTTTTCAATTGTCTCTTCCGGAATTTTGACTATGATATCTTCATAAATTTTCGACTGGCAGGCAAGGACATATCCCCTTTCTTTTTCTTTGTCACTTAAAAGCAATGTTTTTTCAGAATCAACTTTTCCGGATTGTATAGCCAGTTTACATTTCCCACATGACCCCTTGCCATTGCAGGATGCATTAATGTAAACATCTGCTTTTTGAGAGGCTTCCAATAAATTTGTGCCGGAACCCACTGTAATCTTTTTATTTCCCGGTTGAAAAGTGACAATACATTCTTCTTTAACAGGTTCTTCCTTCAAAGCTGCTTCCTTTGAAGCGTCAAAGCCTTTTTTCGTAATAAAATAAATCGGGCATGAGGGCCTGAATTTGCAATATATATCAGGGTCACGGCATTCCAGACATTCTTCGCAAAGATAAATATTGTGTTTCATGCAGATATAACTGGTTTCCCGATCAGGATGATTGATACATTTGCCCATTTCAAATCTCCGTTCTTCTTAATAATTTAATTTCTACAATGCGTCATCCAGGCTCTTTACAATAGTGCTTTCAGATTGAAGGCCAACAAAGCGTTTAATCTCTTTGCCATCCTTAAAAATAATTAATGTAGGAATACTTTGAACCATATATTTTGTAGCCAGTGTTCTGTGTTCATCGATATTAATTTCAATGATTGCCGCACGGTTCTGATATGTGTTAATCAGCTTTTTGATGATAGGTTCCTGTGCTTTACAAGGAGCGCACCAGTCTGCATTAAAATCTATGAGTGTAACACCATTTTCTAAAATTTCCTGAAATTGATCTGTGCTCATTTTTAGTTAACCTCCATAAATAATTTAATAAAATAATAATTATGAAAATTAGTATAGTCAAAAAGCATGCCACATATTTTTCCTCAGTGTTGTAATATGTTGTAATATGTTGAAAATAAAGAATATAATAACAGAAACCAGCTGAATTTACTATTTGTAGTGGTTTCAGTTAAAAAAAAGGAACGTTACTTTGTCGAAACGGTTTCGGTCTATAACGTTTTTTTTGACAAATACCATATCATATATAAATTATGTTTAATAGAAATATAGAGATGGCATGACCCTTGCTTTTACATAATCGATAAATATACAATAACTGTAACGATGAGGTAGCTATGAAAGAGATGATTTATGTTCTTATTTTTTTAGGAATTTATATCCTGGTCCAGGTATATATTCTTCCCAAGATGGGGATCTCCACCTGAATGAAAGATGCCTGTCAGGTGACAGACAATAAAAAAATTAAAAATAAAGTACCGGAAAACAAGAAGCAGGGTTAAAAAATTTTCAGATATTGACTTTAACGGTAACGTTACTTAATTTAAAGCTTTACAGTTAAGAAACGTTACCTCAAAGGATGGAATATGGAAACCTATCAACTATGGAATGTTAATTTTTTAAACCAGATTCTTGATACCATGGCAGAAGGTCTTTTCACTCTGGACGATCAGGGCATCATTACTTCCTGGAACAAGTCAATGGAAAAAATCACAGGCTATTCTGAACAGGAAGCCCTCGGCAATACCTGTAGTCTAATTGAATGCAGCCGGTGTTTCGGCAAAAAGTGTCCAGCCGATATTAATAAATGCGGTGTGATCAAACATGGAAAAACAGAAGCAAAAGAATGTTTTGTCCGTCACAAGGATGGACACGATATTGCTGTTATAAAAAATGCAAGACTCGCGCGCGATGAAAACGACCAGATTCTGGGAATTGTTGAAACAATTACAGACCTGACCGAATTAAAAAAAATTAAAAAAACTGCTGATGAGGCTCAAAAAAAGCTTAAAAAAACATATCGGCTTGGGAATATTATTGGGAAAAGTGCGGTAATGCAGAATGTGTTTGATGCAATACAGGCTGTAGCAAACAGCCGTGCTACAGTGCTGATTCAGGGTGAAAGCGGGACCGGCAAAGAACTGGTTGCCAAAGCCATCCATTATACTGGAGCTGATTCATCTGGTCCTTTGATTACAGTAAACTGTTCCGCTCTTTCCGAAACCTTGCTTGAAAGCGAACTCTTCGGCCATGTAAAAGGGGCATTTACCGGAGCTCACAAAGATCGAAAAGGCAGATTTGAGGAGGCTGACGGAGGGACTGTTTTCCTTGATGAGATTGGAGAATTGACTCCATATATGCAGATAAAGCTGCTTAGAGTCCTCCAGGAAAAAGAAATCGAAAGGGTAGGGGACTCAAAAAAAAGAAAAATTGATATCAGAATTGTTGCTGCGACCCATAAAAATCTTTATGAATTGACTCAGCAGGGAAAATTTCGAGAAGATCTGTTTTATCGATTAAAAGTTTTCCCCATTAATGTTCCCCCTTTAAAAAACCGCCGTGAAGATATCCCGATACTTGTCAATCATTTTATTAAAGAAGGAAATAAAAGAGAGAACAAATCCATAAAAACGGTTGACACACAAGGGATGAAACGATTGATGGAACACCAATGGCCGGGCAATATAAGAGAGCTTGAAAATGCCATTGAACATGCTTTTGTCATATGTAATTCAAATCGAATTGAACTCAGTGATCTGCCTGTAGAGATCAGGGAAAACCAGGGAAGACTGGAAAATATTCCTTTGATTACAAAGCCGATCCAAAACAGTTTATATAATACAAACAAAGTTGTAAGGCTGACAAAACCGGATCTTTTAAAATTACTCGAAGAGTGCAATTGGAACAAGGCAGAAGTGGGCCGACAAATTCAAAAAAGTCGAACCTCTGTGTGGAAATACATGAAAAAATGGGATATCCCATTACAAAAGCCTTGATAAAAATTTCCTCAAGGCTTTTACTGGTTTTATTTAAGCGCCAAGATAAGCTTTTTTAACATCCGGGTTATTGAGTAAT
>JAHOYS010000412.1 GCA_019038815.1 Desulfobacterales bacterium
TTGCTCTTAATGAGAGATGCGCCTGGTCTTTTGTCCTGAACGGTGCGGTGTCAAGCTCGGGCCTGTCTTTGATCAAAAATGAGTATGGCCTGATATCCCGAATGAATCAAGCGTGTTCAAACCACTATCTTCCGCAAGTCTTTGGAATCGATTTCATAAAAACAGATAAAGGTAAAGTTGGATTTTTTTTAGGAGAGTGGTTTGAAGGGTTCAAAGAATTCCATGTTACTGAAGATCAGGATAGAAGACAAATTGCAATATGGGAATCCGACGGCAGGCGCCGGTATATTTCTGAAGCAGATGCACTGCCGATTTATCAGAAGATATCCCGGATTCTGACCTATTATTATGATATTGAAACCTTTGAGCAGATTTTTCCATGGCATCATGCTGCCGGAGATTTTATTGTCAAACAGGAGGAGGGCAGCACCCAGGTCCGATTGATTACAGTGAGAGGGTATTCACCTTTAACTGAAGTTGCTGATGAAAAAGCAGATAAAAAAGTGCATATTCTGCCATCCCTGCTATTTTTCTTTTTGAATCTGACTTTAAGAATGCGCCTTGACCGATTGAATGGTACAGGTAAAGCAGTGATGCTTGGACAAAAAACGATAAAGGCAGCTGCTGAAGGTTTTTTGCATGGTTTGGATGAAAAATCTTCATCTGGCGGGTCTGAAGATTTCAGATCTGTTTTTATTGATTTTTTCAACCAGTTTACTCTGGAACAGATTATAGGAATTATGGAAAATATTTTAGAATCCTGTCATCCTGACCCTTTGGAAATCAGATTAATAAAAAAAAATCTTGAATCTCATTGCAAAGTTCTCCATTCAAGTTTTAAAAATTTTTAAAAAAAACCTTTTTTATTGACAAGTTGAAACCAAAATTTTATATCTGCAATGTTATTTTGCTTAAGTTGTTTCCAAAGAAAAGATGGCGGTTTTATAACCCTTTGGAATAACGATAGATTAGACTATTGAATGAAAAGTTTGAGAACTTTTTCATTATTGATTGAATGTAAATTAACTTTTAACGGAGGTAAGTAAATGGCTAAACATGAGACTCCTTTACTGGACCAGCTGGAATCTGGCCCATGGCCGAGTTTTGTCTCTGATCTGAAACAACAGGCTGAAGTCAGAGCCAAGAATGAAGAAGGTGTTGAATTCCAGATCCCCCAGGATTGTGTAGACGATCTTCTGGGTGTTTTGGAGCTTTCTTTCAAGCATGGTAGAACTCACTGGAAACATGGCGGTATTGTCGGTGTTTTCGGTTATGGCGGCGGTGTTATTGGAAGATACTGTGATCAGCCCAAAATGTTCCCTGGTGTGGAACATTTCCATACAATGCGTGTAGCCCAGCCTGCTGGTAAATACTATACAACTGATTATCTTAGAACGCTGACTAAACTTTGGGATTTCAGAGGTTCCGGTGTTACCAATATGCATGGAGCAACCGGTGATATTATTCTTCTGGGTACCACCACCCCTCAGCTTGAGGAAGTGTTCTGGACAATGACCCATGACATGAATCAGGACCTTGGCGGGTCAGGCTCAAACCTGAGAACACCTGCTGACTGTCTTGGCCAGTCCAGATGTGAATATGCCTGCTATGATACCCAGGCACTTGTTCACTTTTTGACCAACGAATACCAGGATGAACTTCATCGCCCGGCATTTCCTTATAAATTCAAATTCAAATTTGATGGATGCCCGAACGGCTGTGTAGCCTCTATTGCACGGTCTGACATGTCTTTTATCGGTACATGGAAAGACAATATTCGGATTGATCAGGATGCCGTCAACAAATATGTTGAAAATGATGCGGCTTATCCTGCCAATGCGGGCGCACATAAAGGCCGCGACTGGGGTCCCTTTGACCTTGAAAAAGAAGTCCTTGCCCTTTGCCCGACAAAATGCATGAAGTTTGAAAACAAAAAACTGGCTATAGACGATGCCAACTGCACCCGCTGCATGCATTGTATCAATGTAATGCCAAAAGCCCTTAAAGTCGGTAAAGATACAGGCTGTTCCATCCTTGTAGGTGCAAAAGCTCCTATCCTTGACGGTGCTCAGATGGGCTCCTTACTTGTACCATTTGTCGAAGTAAATGCAGATAATGATTATGAAGCAATTACAGAAGTCATTGAAAATATCTGGGACTGGTGGATGGAAGAAGGTAAAAACCGTGAAAGACTTGGTGAGCTGATCATGCGTCAGGGATTCCAGAAACTTCTTGAAGTAACTGGAATTGAAGCGATACCACAGCATGTTGCATATCCGAGAAGCAATCCATACATCTTCTGGAAAGAGGATGAGGTTGAAGGCGGTTGGGACCGTGATGTTGATGAATACAGAAAACACCATCTTAGATAGAAAGGGAGAATTATAATGGCATTTATTTCTACTGGCTATAATCCAGCAAAACCGATGGAAAACAGAATTTCAGACATCGGTCCCAGAGACTATAATGAGTTTTATCCTCCTGTGATTGCTAAAAATAAAGGCAAATGGTCTCACCATGAAATTCTTGAACCGGGTGTGCTGGTTCATGTTGGTGAATCAGGAGACGAAGTATATACTGTAAGAGTCGGTGGCTGTCGTTTGATGAGTACCACTCATATCAATGAAATTTGTGATATTGCAGATAAACATTGTGACGGGCATGTTCGTTTTACCACCCGTAACAATATCGAGTTCATGGTTGACTCAAAAGACAAGCTAGAGCCCCTTAAAAACGATCTGGCTTCCAGAAAGTTTGATGGCGGTTCTAACAAATTCCCCATCGGCGGAACCGGTGCCGGTGTGACCAATATCGTTCATACCCAGGGCTGGATTCACTGCCATACCCCGGCAACAGATGCCTCGGGTACTGTAAAAGTCACAATGGATGAACTGTTTGATGACTTCACAGATATGAAACTTCCTGCACAGCTCAGAGTTTCCATGGCGTGCTGCCTGAATATGTGCGGTGCGGTTCACTGTTCTGATATTGCTATCCTCGGGTATCACAGAAAGCCGCCAATGCTGGATCATGAATATCTTGATAAAGTTTGTGAAATTCCTCTGGCACTTGCTTCATGCCCGACAGCAGCAATTAAACCTTCCAAGGTTAAACTTGCCGACGGTACGGAAGTAAAATCTGTTGCAGTAAAAAATGAAAGATGCATGTACTGCGGTAACTGCTACACCATGTGTCCTTCCATGCCCCTTGCTGATACAGAAGGTGATGGTATTGTTCTCATGGCCGGCGGTAAGGTTTCCAACAGAATTTCCGATCCGAAATTCTCTAAGGTTGTTGTAGGATTTCTTCCCAATGAAATGCCGAAATGGCCTTCAATGGTAAAGTCTATTCGGCAGATGGTTAACGCATATTCCAATGGCGCTAACAAGTACGAACGTCTGGGAGACTGGGCTGAGAGAATTGGATGGGAAAAATTCTTTGAGGTATGTGAACTTGACTTCACCCATCATCTTATTGATGATTTCCGTCAGCAGGCTTACATGAGCTGGCGTCAGTCAACTCAGTTCAAATTCTAAAAAAACAGGTTTTAATATTACCTGTTTATAAAGCTGTTTAAGCCGGAGTGTATTTGTGCACTCCGGCTGAAACATTTCATTTCAAAGGAGTATGACAATGAGTGAACTTCTTGACAATAAGGAAGCTGCTACCAAAGCAGTGGTGGATTGGATGAACAAAAAATCCAAAACCAAAACCAAGTTTTATTTCAAAGATTTTTATAAAATTTTTCCGGATGACAAACCAAGAGTGATTAAAAAAGTTATCAATAAAATGGTTCAAGAGGAAGTGCTTGAATACTGGTCTTCAGGAAGTACAACCTTGTATGGTCTTAAAGGCGGCGGTATCCAGCATTCGTCTGAAGGCGAAGAGTAAAATTAAGATAATAAAAACTTTAAAGTTTCATGCAAACGGTTGGTAAAAAAGTCCCTGGGATTGTCATTGCAGGCCTTCGGGGTGGATCAGGCAAGACGATAATCTCCTTAGGGATTGCCGCCGCATGGAAAGAAAAAGGCTTTAAGGTCTCTGTATTTAAAAAGGGGCCTGACTATATTGACGCCGGCTGGCTTTCAAGGGCAGCCGGTCGTCCTTGTTATAACCTTGACACCTTCCTTTGCACTCCTCCGGTTGTCAAACAATCCTACCGGGAAAATTCAGAACATTGTGATATTTCTGTTATTGAAGGCAACCGCGGTCTTTATGACGGCATCGATACTGATGGGTCTACTTCAACGGCTGAGCTTGCAAAGCTTTTGAATTTACCTGTCCTCCTTGTTCTGGACTGTACCAAAAGCACCCGTACAATGGCAGCTTTGCTTATGGGGTGCATGAAGTTTGATCCTGAAATAAAAATTTGCGGTGTTATCCTCAACCGGATAGCAGGTCCAAGACATGAAGGAAAAGTCCGGACAAATATAGAGAAATTTTGTAATATACCTGTGTTGGGGGCTGTTCCAAAATTAAAGGCCAAAGATTTTCCTGAAAGACACATGGGGCTGGTTACGTCCGAGGAACACACCTTTTCTGAAAAGGCGATCAAAGCCGCTTTCAAAGTTGCCAACGACAACATTGATTTGGATGAGATCTATAAAATTGTAACCTGTGAATACCGCAGCGCTGATACTGAAGCTGTGCCAAAAATCAATCCTTTGAAAACGAATCCGACCGGATCAGGGCTTGTCACAATCGGCATTATAAGAGATTCAGCCTTTCAGTTTTATTATCCCGACAACATTGATGCATTAAAAAATCTGGGAGCCAGGATTGTTTTTATCAGTCCTTTGCTGGAGGAGCATATACCTGATGTCCATGCTGTCTATATGGGAGGAGGTTTCCCTGAAACCCATGCCCCGCAGCTCGCTGAAAATATTGCCTTTCGTGATAATTTAAGAAAATTATCTCAAAACGGGCTTCCCATTTATGCGGAATGCGGAGGGCTCATATTTCTTGGTCAAAGTATCCGGTTGAAGGACCGGGAATATCCCATGTCAGGAATTCTTCCAATAAAATTCGGATTGTCCAAGCGGCCGCAGGGTCACGGGTACACCAGGGTGGAAGTCGTTAATAAGAACCCTTTTTTTAAAGTGGGAGAGATATTGAAGGGCCATGAATTCAGATATTCCAGTATTCTGGATATTGATTATCAGGATCATGAAATGGCTTTTAAAATGGAACGGGGCAAAGGTATCCTTGACAAAAAGGACGGTTTTTTCAAAAATAATACCTTTGGAACCTACACTCATATTCATGCCCTTGGTTCTCCTTCCTGGGCATCATCTCTAATTAAAAAAGCAAAAGCATTCAAGGCCGCTCAAACCTGATTCCATAAAAAAAGAGGTTTTCCAGATATTGGAAAACCTCTTTTGAACCGGAAAAATGTTATTTTAAACGGCTATTTTTTCTTTAAAGAGATGTGACATTTTTTACAGGTAGCAGGTGCAGGGCCTTTCTTTCCTTTAGGGTCACCATCCTTTATATTGATTTCTTTGTGACAGTCGATGCAATTTCCGTGCATGGCGTGTTCAAGTACCATGATGTCTTTTTTCTTTTTTTTCTCGCCTTTTTTCTTTTTTGGTTTTGCAAGCTTTGTGTGACATTCTACACATTTCTGGACATCATCACCCATTTTAAGATCTAAGGGTTCCCCTTTGTCGTCATGGTGGCAGTCGCCACAGGAGATTTTGTACTCCTCAGCGTGCTTTTTGTGGGTGAATTCAATAAATTTAGTTTTAGGTGGTTTTTTTGTTCGTTTCTTGTATTGATTGTAGTCCATTGTAATTGTGTCAGAGACTTCAGTTCCGGCATGAAGACCTGTCGCAACAAAAATCACAGCCATACCTGCCGCCAAAAGCAAAGTCAGTAATTTTTTGTTCATAATCTGTTTTACTCCTTTAATAATTAACAATTTATTTTGCCTGTATACCGACGATATTTCCATACCTTCGATTATTTCCTTAATATTTATTTAGGTTTTTACACCTAAAAGTGTTAAAAAGTCAATACTAAAACTTTTCAATTCTATACTGGATCTTCGTGCTTTTCAGTATCTGTATTTTTTTTTGAATTTTGTTTCTCTTCGTTTTCATCCTCGGTTTCCGTGGTCTTTTTTTTCCCGAATATTTTAGCACCGATAATGCTTATTTCATAAAGAACCATCAAGGGCAGGGCCATCATAATCTGGGTGACGACATCCGGTGGTGTGATAAGCGCTGCGCCAACAAAAAACAGCAGCAGAGCATATTTTCTGTTCTTTTTTAAAAATGGTACGGTGACCAGTCCCATCCTGGCCATAAAAGTTAAAACCAGCGGCAGTTCAAAAACAAAGCCGAATGCCAGGAGCATTTTTGAAGCAAAAGAAAGGTATTCCTTCATGGATGGCATGGCAGAAATGGTTTCCGTAGCAAATCCTAAAAAGAATTTAAATCCATAGGGGAAAACAATGAAATATCCAAAAGAGGTGCCAATAAAAAAGAAGAAAACAGAGAGGAATACAATGGGTACAAGGTATTTCTTTTCAGTCCTGTAAAGGCCGGGAGATACAAACATCCAGAATTCATAGAAAAGTACAGGGGTTGCCAGAATAATTCCTGTGAGCAGGGCGACTTTAAGGTAAGTAAAAAATGCTTCGGGAAGCCCGGTAAAAATCATTTGAGCATTTCCATTTTCACCCATGGCAGTGACAAGGGGGGCGGTCAAAATTTCAAATAATTTTTCTTTAAAAAAATAAGCAGCCACAAACCCGATACC
>JAHOYS010000014.1 GCA_019038815.1 Desulfobacterales bacterium
TATGGAGATAATAAGTGAATAAGCTTAAATTGATTGAAACACTGAAAAACAGATGTTCTCTGACCCAAAATGAAGCAACTGACGTCGTGAATTTATTTTTTTTAGAGATGACAAATGCCCTGACAAACGGGGATCGAGTTGAACTGAGAGGACTATGGTCCTTTCATCTGAAAGAATATAAATCCTATACCGGCAGAAATCCTAAAACCGGAGAAATTGTTCAGATTGATTCTAAAAAGCTTCCCTTCTTTAAATGTGGTAAAGAGTTAAAAAAGAGAGCTGATTACACGCCCAATTAATTCTTCCCGCGTGTTGCAGTCATTTTTATGAAAAGTTACAATTAACACTTGCATATTAATAATCTGGTTTTACTATATAAATTAGATTTAACACTGGTGATTTCTTGAGTACCATGTGTATAGAAAAACAAAAATAACCGTTCCTTACATTTAAATACTGGAGTAATAAAAATGGTTCAACAAACAAAAAACATCCTTTTTGCTTCTGATCTTTCTGTCAATATGAGCCTGGTTTTTGAGCATGCTGCAACTTTGGCTATATGCCGGAGTGCCAATATTATAGTCCTTAATGTAATCGAAGAAACCCCGCGGTCTGAAAAGAGAATCCGCATGGCATTTGGTGAAGAATTATATAAAGATATCAGATCCAAGCAGCGAAGCGGGGCAAGAGACATCCTGATAGGGAAAAATATTGATGCCCTGAAAATACGTCAGGCCATTACCGGATTTTTTGAGAAACCTGAGCAAAATAAAAAAACCTCTGAAAATAATTCCCTGATTTCAAAAATACTTGTGGCTGAAGGCCGTTCCATTGCAGATGAAATCACGGCAACTGCTATGGAAGAAAAGTGTGATTTGATTGTCATGGGATGCAAACAAAAAGGGCTCCTTAAAGAAACCATGGGAAGCAACGTCGTCAGAAAAGTATTAAAGAGATCCAGTGTTCCGGTCTTTATCATCCCCTTGACGGAAAAATAGACAATTATAAGGGATGGTTCTAAAAACAGATCTTTTTAACATGTTCCAGGTATTGATCCATCCCTCTCATAAAAATATCATTATGATTTGCCCCTTTGATCTCTAAAAGTGTTTTATCACTTGCAGCACATGCATCAAAGAGAGCCTGACCATCTGAAAATGGAATAATATGGTCAAATTGAGCATGAATTACCAGGCAGGGCTTTGAAAATGTTTTAATTTTATCGATATTTTCAAAACCCAGTTCTTCCTTAAAGCCGATAATTTGAGGATTAATACCAAGTTTCTGCAGCAATGGTGCCGCCCAGGCAAACCCGCTTTCAATAATCAGACATTTAAAATCATTTGCTCTTGTGGCACAAAGTTCAATTGCAGGAGCACTGCCCAAAGATCTTCCCATAACACAAAGAGGACCGGTCAATTTCATATTTGACATATATGTCAGAACAAAATCAAAAATCCTGAGGCAATCCTTCATCATTGATGTGACAGATGCAGTACCTGTTGATCTTCCATATCCCCGGTAATCCACTACAAAAAAATTGATACCCATATCATTATACAGGCATCCAAAATCATCATAATCTGAAACAATTTCCCCATTACCATGAAAAAAAAGTATCAGGGGCGCATCATTCTTTACAAAATGAAATGACGCGCCCACATGGATACCTTCGTCAACCTGGATCATTATGTCATCCCGGTTGTTTCCTGTCTGCCTTAAGCTGTCTTCAAATCGTGGATGGAAAAGATGCTTTAAAACTTGAGGCTGATCCAAAACTGAGAAATTCTGTGTATCCAATTGTGCCATACAACCCTCCCTTCCGGCCGAATCATTCTATATTTCAGCGTTCTTTGCCCCTGGCAAAAGTTACAACTATTCCAAAAACTGAAAGGATAACACCCATAGCCATTGTTCGCTTAAAACTGATCATGAAAAAAGGTTCCATTGCCGCCAGATAATTTTCAAGGGTTGAACCATTTGTAAGCATTGAGAAAGAACTTGTAAAAATCAATCCGGCCAGCGCAACTCCGATCACCATCCCGAGGTTCCTGGCCGTAGCAACAGCCCCGGAGGCTATTCCGCGTCTTGATAATGGCACGCAACTCATAATGGCCGTATTATTGGGAGACACATAAAGTGCTGTTCCGATTCCTGCGAGGGCAATCCGCCACAGAATTGACAAAACACCCATGGACGGATGAATATACATTAATGAAACCAGAGACAATGTCAAGATACTCATGCCAATCATGCATAAACGCCTTGAACCAAATGTATCATACAGTATTCCTGACACGGGACTTACAACCAAAAGAAACAAAAAAAGAACAATCATGATCAAACCTGTTTTTGATGCAGAAAAATCACAGGGGTATGTCAGATAAAACGGCAGCATAAAGACAATAACAAAAAGAGCCGCAAATAAAATAGCTGAAGAAATTACAGGAAAAATAAATAATTTTATTTTCAAAAGTTTCATATCAAACAACGGAAAGTCCGACCTTGCCTCTTTTATTACAAAAAGGATACCTGCCAGAATACAAAGGCCTGCAAATGACAGGGACAGGATCGAAGCTATCCCCCAATTGGATAATTGTGTCAGAAAAATAATCAGGCTTGATATCATAATGATCAATAAAATACTTCCTGTTTTATCCATGGGCTCACAGCTTCCCCGGGCTGTATGAACGCTTTTTAAAATAAACATTCCGCCTATGGCGGCAGCAATCCCAATGGGAATATTGATATAAAAAATGAACCGCCAGGATAAATATTCAAGAATAAGTCCACCAACGACCGGTCCTGTCGTAAGTCCGGCAGCGACCACGGCCCCGATCATTCCAAGTGCTTTCCCCCGCTCTTTAACCGGGAAAACATCTATAATCAAGGCTGGTGAGCAGGCCATCAGCATAGAAGCCCCACACCCCTGTACCGCCCTGGAAACAATTAAAAACTGAGGTGTCTGGGCAATGCCGCACAATAGAGAACCGGCCACAAATATGACAAACCCCAGGACATACACAGGTCTCCTGCCTTTAATATCAGAAAGCCTGCCAAAGGTTAAAAGCAGAGAAGAAATGGTCATAAGATAAATTAAGACCACCCACTGAATAGTCTGCATATCTGTTCGCAAGTCCTGCATCATATAAGGAAGTGCGACATTGACAATACTGGAATCCAGGGTCGACATAAAAATTGAAGTTGCAACAAGGAAAAAAATTTTCCATTTTTTTTCATAAGCAGGGATCATATCTTTAATTCCATTCTTTTAGTAATGAAAAGATTATGTTATATGAAGCCAATTAACAAGAAAAATAAAACAGATGAGGGGCTATGGCTGATGTTAATGAAGTTGTCTTAATATATCTTGAAGATACACCCATATCTTTTGCAAGGGTGGAAAGCATTCTTCCGGATGCAAAAAAAGACTGGTATCATATCAGGCTGCTGATGCTCCAGATCCCTTTACAGGTTGTCACATGGACTTTAAAAGATGACTATATCAACGGCCAGGAGTTTCATATGAATGGTAAAAAAATGAAAATCAAAAAGGTTGAGAGTCCTATCGAAGATTTACCATTATCAAGGCCGGGCAATCCTTCTGATCAAAAAACCAAACAGGCCAAGATCATCTCCTTTTCCGACTTAAAAAAGAATAATGAACCGGAATCCGGATAAAATCTTATCTGCCTCAAGGAGAACGGATATTCCCGCCTTCTATATGGACTGGTTCATGGACCAGATAAACCTTGGATTTTTTAATGTGAAAAATCCATTCAACAAAACCGTTAAAACCGTTGATGTATCCAGTGATTCAATTCATTCAATTGTATTCTGGTCAAAAAACTATGATGCATTTATCAAGGCTAAAGCTGGTGAAAAACTGACACGGCTTGGATTCAATCTGTATTTTAATTTTACAATAAACTCTGAATCATCTTTGCTTGAACCCAATCTGCCACCCTTAAAAAAAAGACTTGAACAATTAAGTGAACTTGCTTCTGAGTTTGAACCTGCAAAAATATCCTGGCGGTTTGATCCTGTCTGTTTTTATAAAACCTTTGACAATGGCCCGGTAAAAAATAATCTCTCGGATTTTTCCATGATTGCAGAAGAGGCATCAAAACTTGGAATAAAAAAATGTATCACAAGCTTTTTTGACAATTACACCAAGATCCGGAGAAGGCTTAAATTTTTATATCCAAAAAACAATCAGCGTATTTTTTTTACTGACCCGCCAATGAAGAAAAAAACAGCAGTGATTCATCGAATGGAAAAGCATTTGGCAACAACCAGTATAAAGCTTTATCTGTGCTGCGAAAAAGAAGTGTTCTCAAATCTTGATGCCGACACAATGGTTCGACAAAATTCATGTATTGATGGTAATTTGTTAAAAACACTCTTTAAGGGTCATCCTGAAGTTAAAAGAGATTACGGTCAACGGTCAAAACAGGGATGTAAATGCACAAGATCCATTGATATCGGATCGTATGAAGAGCAGCCATGTTTACATAATTGTCTTTTCTGCTATGCAAATCCTCAAATTGATACCTTTATTAAAAAAACTAAAATTCAATGAAAATTAAAGACCTGTCTATAAACGGAAAAACATTTTTAGCTCCCCTTGCAGGAATTAGCAACCTGCCGTTCCGGCTTCTTGTAAAAGAATGCGGCTGTGCTGTTGTCTGTTCTGAAATGGTCAGCGCCAAGGGGATTTTTTATAATTCTGAAAAAACCCTGGATCTATTATCTTCTAAAAAAGAAGAACAGCCCCTGTCAGTCCAGTTGTTTGGCTCTGATCCCGATTCCATGGCAAAGGGTGCAAAAGTTGTACAGGATCTGAAAGTTGCCAGTATTATCGATATTAACTTTGGATGCAGTGTAAAAAAAGTTGTAAAACAGGGGGCCGGGGTTGCTTTGATGAAAGAACCCGAACTAAGCAAAAAAATCTTAACAGCCGTCCGAAAGGCGATTGACCTGCCTCTGACAATAAAAATCAGATCAGGCTGGGATCATACAGGACAGCAGGCATTCAAGGTTGCACAAATTGCGCAGGATACAGGGGCAGATGCCATTATCATGCATCCCAGGACTGCAAGCCAGGGGTTTAAAGGCAAGGCAAACTGGGATCTAATTAAAAAATTAAAGCGGCAATTATCTATTCCTGTTATTGGCAATGGTGACATTAACCATGTTGAAGATGCCCAAAAAATGATCATGCAGACCAGATGTGATGCTGTCATGGTCGGGCGCGCTGCCATGACCAATCCGTTTATACTTTCCCAGATCGATGATTTTTTTGATACCGGATCTTATAAAACTCCTTCAAATTACGACATATTCAGAACAATGGAACGGTTGATCGAGCTGTATGTGGTTTATTTTGGGGAAAAGCCTGCCTGCAAAATGCTTCGAGGCAGGCTTTCATGGTTTGTAAAAGGAATGCCAAGAAGTTCTGCTTTCAGAAAAAATCTATCCTGTATCAATTCAAAGAATCATGTACTGACACTCATTAAAGAATTTGAAACCGGTATTGCCTAGACTTTTATTCTTTTTCATAGACAGCTGTTGCTATGGAGCTGATTCCTCCTCTTGGTGTAAACTCACCGGTGACTTCCATTCTTAAAGGTTTTAAAACCTGAACCAGATCATCAAGGATCTTGTTGACCACATGCTCATAAAACATGCCAACGTTTCTAAATTGCAACAAATAGTATTTTAACGACTTCAATTCTACAATGACCTCATCGGGTTGGTACTTTATCGTGATACAGCCATTATCCGGCAGGCCCGTCATTGGACATACCGACGTATATTCAGGGTGTTTAATGATGATATCAATACTTCGTTTGGATTTATATACATATTCTATCGGCTGCAAAAGATCAGTTTTTACAATACTTGGATCTTCGATTTTATAATTGGTTTCATAGGTTTGATTTTCAATCATGTTTTAATTATCCTTACAAATAAAATTTAATAAAAAAACAAATTTTATCATAAAAAAAATTATGTTTCAAATAATTAAAACACGATTAAAACTGCGAAAAGGCGCGTCCTTATCGCCATTTGAAAAATCGCAGAAAAAGCTTGACAAAAGTTTGGAGAAAAAGGATAAATAACAAGCTTTAATATTATACTGACATTTGAAGATATTTAAAAACTTTCTTTAAAATCAATGAGTTAAAGGGTTGGAAAAAATTTAAGTCGATTTGGTCAAATTGGGTGCCACCATTTTGGCCTTATTAATACATCCAAGGAGGATATAAACTAAATGAACGATTTCTTACAAAGCCTTCGTAATGGCCAGACAGAAAAACAACGAACACCAAAAACACGCAAAAACCATGATCAGCCCCATCATTATACCAGCACCCCCAGGTTTCATTCTTATGGCGGATACCAGAACACCAGAAACCACCAGTACATGAAAAGATCCCCTGCTCCAAATCAAACCGGAAATCAGCTTCCAGTGGATGAGACTTCAGCAACATCCATATTAACAGAAGCCATTGAAAACTTAAGCAGCCATTTTGAAACCCTGGCAAAAAATCAGGATTACCTGATAAGTGCCCAGGAAAGGACTGTGGATATGCTGGAACGTCAGGCAATCGCCATTGAAAAAATTGTAGCTCATTTGAATATGGGTCCGGAAAAAGAACCAGTATCACAGAAAGATAATGTCTCTAAAAAAACTTTTAGACACCATTATGTAACCTCCCCAAAACGAGGA